>JAFYSL010000049.1 GCA_017559355.1 Muribaculaceae bacterium | reverse complement strand
TTTGGCTTCTCATGCCGTTTTTAACGACCTTATTTGAGCCACAAAAAAAGCATTTTTTTTACCATATCAAGAATATTCTTCACAAAGATATGTATTTCAGTGTATTACAAAGGTTTTATCCTACTTTTTGTCCACCTTGCCAAAAGTTGCCAAATTTAGGATTTAAGGTAAAAGAAGAAACGCTAACAACTTGTTTTATAAGTTATTAGCGTTTCTTGCAAGTGGTGCCACCAGGAATCGAACCGGGGACACAAGGATTTTCAGTCCTTTTCTCTACCAACTGAGCTATGGCACCTTGGTTTTTGCGTTGCAAAGGTAGTGGTTTTATTTTACCTGTGCAAATTTTTTCGCACTTTTTTATTATTTTTCTTCTTTTGAACCTTCTTCTTTTGATGTTACCCTAATGAGTTCCAAACGATTAGCCGATTTTTCAAGAATTTCAAATTCTAACTCGCCAAGAACGATTTTTTCATTCTCTGAAGGGATTGCGCCTGTTTTTACGAGGATATATCCAGCAAGTGTTTGATATTCGTCATCTTCGGGAATGTCGAGAGGATACTTTTCGTTAATGTAAGCAATCTCGGCACGGCCTGAGAATTCCCACACACCTGGAGCAATTACATTTTCAATGATGCGTGATTTATCGTGCTCATCTTGAATGTCGCCAAATATCTCTTCTACAAGGTCTTCAAGTGTTACCAATCCTGCTGTGCCACCAAATTCATCTACAACGATTGCCATTGAGCGTTTCTCGGCAAGCAAGCGACGCATCATCTTGTTGGCAAGTAATGACTCGGGAGCAAATACTACAGGTTTGAGATTTTCTTTCCAATTGTTTTGAAGATCAAAAAGTTCGCTCACATGAATGTAACCCAACACGTTGTCAATATCCTCTTTATACACTACGATTTTAGAGCGTCCCGAGGTTGTGAATAGTTCGCTCAACTCTTCGCGCGATGTCTCTTCGATATCAACAGCAAAAATCTCATTACGAGGAATCATACAGTCACGAAGGTGTATTGTAGAGAAATCGAGTGCGTTATGGAATATCTTTACCTCATTTTCTACTGGTTTTTGTTCATCTTCAATGTCATCGATGGTTGTTTCGAGATATTGGTTGAGGTCGCCCACCGAGAGCATTCCAGTTTTTGAATCTTTCACCTCTATTCCAAATAGTTTCATCAATAATTTAGACAATCCCGATGTAAACAATGAAATAGGATATAGAATTATATAGAATAGATAAATAGGGAACGCAATATATTTAAGCGAGGAATTGGGATTGATGCGAAATATCGTTTTAGGAAGAAATTCTCCCGCAAGAAGAATCACAGCTGTTGAGATAATGGTTTGGAAAAACAACACCAATGCTTCATTGTCGGTAATTGCATCTTTTATCCATGGTTCGAGCAATGCAGCTGCCCCCATACCATATACTACAAGCACAATGTTATTGCCCACCAATATTGTAGAAATGAAAAACTCGGGGTCGGAGAAGAATCGACTAAAAATCTTACTTCTGATACCACCCTTTTTCATATCGAGTTCCACTCTCACACGATTAGCGGTTACGAATGCAATCTCACTACCCGAAAAGAGTCCCGAGAAGATTAATGATACTAAAGATATTATTAACCAAGTAATAGGTTGTATTGATTCTTCCATATATGGGTGTAAATTTTAATCAGATATTGCTTGTTGGTTTGCATTATTTGCAAGTTTCAATCCTGGTCGTGCAAGAGGAGTAGCCCCTTTTGTTGTGGTTGCTTCATCGGGTGTGTCAATAGTGTCTGCATCTTCAACATCTACTGAATCTTGCTGGTGGCGAAGATTGTCGACCGAGAATATAGCCGTTGGATGTTTGATTGAGTATTCGGTAACTTGCTCGTTAGCCGAGAATCCATAACCCTCAATAATGCGGTCTTCGCTCACGATGCGAATGAAAGAGGTGTCGGAAAAGATACGTTTGTGTTGTTGATCCCAAAATAGTTGGCGAGTGAGGAACGAGTCGCGTGCAACATTCACCATCACTACATTACCATCAAGACGCCACATGCGTTTATTGCTAAAGTAGGTAGCCGAGTCGCATTCCACCTTAGCATTTTGTTGAAAGTCGTTGTCAAATTGTTCAAGAAATAACCCTTCGGGGAATGTCCAACGAGGCACTTTTGCATCTTCGTAGATGTTCCAAATAGGGGCTGTAATGCGATATCGAGTTATACCCGAGTCGGAGATAAAAGTCTCCACATTGCGAGTAAACATAGTAGGGGTTTCATGGGCATTCTCGACATCGTCAACAAAGTTTTTCTTCTCATTTTTACACGCCGACATCATACCGACGACAATTAACAATGCCATCGCGAGAGGAAAAAATCGAAGAGAATCTTTGCGAGAGTGCTGCCCCATATACTATTAACGGAGTTTATTCTTCCAGAACCACATTTCGTTGAAGTTCACCCCAAGTGTAATATTTAGGTAATCTTCTTTAATAAGTGGATTGGGGGTCGCTTGGCGATGACGATATTCAAGACCTACATTAATCACAGTTTTGAATCCGTTTACTGGTAATCCCACACCAGCACTCACACCATATTCTATGATATTATTTTTTGAGGTGTTGTTATTAAGGTCTTTGGTGTAGATTAATTGGTAATCGTGGTTATAGAAGCCCCCTATGCGATATTGTACGCGTTGGAAGTAGTTACCACGTGGTTTTGGTGTGTATTGCGCGCCCACCGATACTTCCCACCGATTGTCGAAACGTTCGTCATAAATTTCAGAGTCGCTACTATCAAAACCCTCAAGAATTGAATATTTAGCCTTAGCCCATTCTTGATAAGTGAAATCGGCCTCAACCATTAAGCGATCACGCCATTGATAGTTGATACCACCACCCCAACAATTAGGGAGAGTGTATTTATCGTTTGTTTTAGTTTCGCCCAACAACTCTGGTTCTGTGTCGTTGTTTACGTCATAACTCATACCCCAAGTCTTACCAAGCAATTTCTTCTCAGGAGTGAATACGGCTCCAAGAACAAATCGGTTGTTAGCTCCGATATAGAAATCATATTGGATACCTGCTTGAATTCTCCAGTCGCGCACTTGCATCACGCGTTCAAAAAGTGTAGAACCACCATTGGCAGTATTAGCATAGATGTCGTTAACTGTTGTACCAAAAAGGTATGATGCATTGACACCAATATTCAAGTGATTAAAGAATCGGCCTGACAAACCTGCGTACAGTTGATTTAATCCACCATAACCCTCATACGAGTTTGTACCGTTTCCTATCTCATTACCAAATGAGTATCCCACCGATGAAAAAGGGAGCAAACCTACACTTGCACCCATATATTTAGTGATTGGGAATTGCAATGTAATATAATCAAGTCCTCCACCAAAAGAACTACCTCGATTTTCTCCTTCCTTGCTCCATAATGCTGTTCCGCTAATGCCCATATCAAAGAGGAATGTCAATGAGTCGATTGAAGCATAAGACGCAGGGTTCATTACGTTGATTTGACGACCAGAGTTCATAGCGTAACCCACACCACCCATAGCACGTTGAGTTGATGTAGCATTATCGCTAAGAATACCATATCCGTAACGCGAATATGGAGATGTAGTATTTTGGGCTATTACACCCATTGTTGTCGAAAGAATAATAGCAAGCGCTATTAGATGTTTAGTTATTTTCATTATATCTTAATATACAATTTAATCCTCTTGTTACTAAGTGATGATCAATCTCGTGAGCAAAATTGAGCATCGCACCTATCATTGTAGCATTTCCTCCAGTGAGTACCACAACAGGAGATCGCGACAACTGATTTTTATAATGGTTAATTTCTCCAATAATACCATTTAGCACTCCAGAACGAATCGCCGTAACAGTATCTTCTCCCCACATAGGGCAATCGCCCGAGCAATCTACAAGTGGCAATCTGCTTGTGTAGTTGTGCAACGCTTCAAATCGCATGCTCACACCTGGAGCAATGTTACCACCAATATAGCACCCGTCGGAAGTAACAACGTCGTAGGTAACCGCAGTGCCTAAATCAATCACAAGGACATCACACCCTTTGTGCTTGCTCCATGCTCCCACAGCAGCAGCAATGCGATCGCGACCGAGTGATTGTGGAGTTTTATAAGCATTTGCAATGGGTAGGGGAGTCGTGTCGCTAAGGTTGAGTGTTGTGATGCCACACTTTTGCAAATACGTAATTATTCCACTACCATCACTCGCTACCGAGCAATATATCGCCCCTTTGATAGGATAACGACTAATAATTTTGTCGATTTCCTTATCGTCCATCTGCTTAAAAACGGCATCAAACACAATGCCGTCACCGTTCCAAACAGCCACCTTGGCCGAACTATTTCCTTGGTCTATTGTGAGATTATATCCCATTTTGAGAGCAAAGTTACGAAATACTCGTCAATTAGCACTATAAATAACTCTTAATTAATGCTTATTCGCTTTTGCAATGGTGCGAGGAATCATTAACGAAGTATACACTTGTATAGCCCCACCAGCAAGAGTAAATGCAAGCCAATCGCGAGCACCTGCTCTTTCATAGAACATAAAGAACACTGCTACACAAAAGAATATCGCGCTCCAACTTTCAATGCGATATAATCGTTTTAGGCGAATGTTATCCCCTTTGTAGTTTGAAAATAAGCGACCTATAAGCAATAGGACTGCCCCTACGCCATATACATACTTAAATGTTTCGTTCATTGCATCTTGCGCAAATAAAGGCATTACAGTTCCCACTGCAATAAGAAGCATACCCACGGTTATAAACCATAGAAATATTGCATGAGGTTGGTGCTCTTGGCTACTTGGGGTGAGATTATTTTTTTTCATTATCTTACTTTTTTTCGTCAAATACATACACATCTTCGTTTTCACGATTCATGTGATATTTTTCTCTCACAACACGCTCCATCGCTTCGGGATTGGTGTTGAGTTGTTCATTGAGATAGATGTAGTGATTGGTAGTATCACGATAAAACGATATTTTTTGTTCGAGAGAATCAATCACGCGATTCAATTCCATACTACGAATTGTAGAGTTTTCACTGAAGAATAAGATAAATGCAAAATATGCCACCACAATCAAAAATGGCAGCTTCACATAGCGTTTAAACCAACTATTTCCTTGTTTTTTGTTTTCCATAGGCACAAAGATAGTGTAAAACAATTAAATACCGAAAGGATACAGCCTCTATTTGTGCTTAATTTGTAATCTTTAAGAAAATAACCATCTGAATATCTTGCAATTCTTTGCCACTTGTGCTATATTTGTAAGTTTTTTGATAACTTCCCCTAGTTGTGTGCTTAGGAGTTATAATATTTATAACAAAAATGAGAAAAAGTTTGAAACATTTATTTTTGGTGGCATTGTGGTTTGCTCCCGTGATTGCATGGGCTGCAATACCTCAAGGGTACTACACCTCCCTCAATGGCAAAAAGGGTGGTGCAACCTTGAAAACAGCCGTATATAATATCATTAACCATCACACTTCGGTATCTTCTTATTCTGATCTTCCAAAATATTTTAAAAAGACCGATGCTCGTCCAGATGGCGAGCGTTGGTGGGATATGTATTCCAATCAAACTTTCTATCTCTACAGTTTTACAGGGCTTAATCGTGAACACTCTGTACCTAAAAGTTGGTGGGGAGGAGATTCTTACACTCAAGCCTATACCGATCTCAATCACCTCTATCCCTCAGAAATGAAAGCCAACTCTGCCAAAAGCAACTATCCTCTTGGTGTAGTAGACATGAGTCAGACTGTAAAGTTCAATAACTCAGTAAGTAAAGTTGGATATGCCGTTACTGGACAAGGTGGTGGCGCTAATATGGTATTTGAGCCAGCCGATGAGTATAAAGGAGATTTTGCTCGCACATATTTCTACATGGTTACTCGTTACCAAGACCTCAATTGGAAATATACCTACATGTTCCAAAACAATGCCTACCCAACTCTTAATGAATGGTCAAAAGAATTGTTATTGAAATGGCATCGTCAAGACCCTGTATCACAAAAAGAGATTGATCGCAACGAACAGGTGTATCTTGTGCAAAACAATCGCAATCCATATATCGATTTCCCCTCACTTGCCGAATATGTGTGGGGAAATAAAGTAGACGAACTTTTTTATCCCGACAACGGAACCGTTGATACCCCAACAGGCACACCAAACCTCATTACCCCAACTCAAGGTATGGAGCTTGATTTTGGACAAGTGGCAATAGGTTCGTCTATGACTCAACAATTATTTTTCAAAGGGGAAAATCTCACGGGTTCGTCACTCTCTCTTACGCTCTCTCGTTACGATGCTGCAATGTTCTCTTTGTCAGACAAAAGCATCAAAACTGAGCTCGTAAATGCAGCAGATGGATATTGGCTTAAGATAACCTACACCCCAACAACAATAGGTGCTCACACTACAAAACTGATTATTTTCGACGGTGGTCTTGCTGGATCACGAGGCATCGTATTGAATGGGGAATGTCTTGAAGTGCCAACCATTACTCCAGTCAAAGCATTATCTGCAAGCGACATCACCGATGACACCTATGTGGCAAATTGGGAAAAATCAACCGATGATATCGTTGACTACTATGTTGTTACTCGCACACGATATATGGGAGGCATAGCTTCTGCCGAAGAACTTATTGCTGAGGACAACTTCATTGAAATAACTGATTTCAAAAACTCTGATAACGAATCATATTCAGTACAAGCAGTACGCTTGGGATACCGTTCGGCAATCTCGAATGTGGTATTTGTTGAACATGCTGGCGTTACAGGAGTCTCTACTGACTTCCCTCTCGGAGTTAGAACAATAGGAAATATGATTCACTTCACTTGTGGTGCTCCACACACCGATGGTTGCATATACAATGCTGCCGCACAATTCATCACTCGCCTACCTGTTATAGAAAACAATATGGAGGTAACATTACCTTCGGGAATTTATTTTATTACAACTAACCAAATGCAACGACCTATAAAAATCGTTGCCAAATAATTATTGATTGAAATTAACGTAAAATTATGGAATCTACACGACAAGCAAAAATTGCAAGATTATTACAAAAAGAATTAAGCGAAATATTCCGTCGCCAAACAGCGAAAACACAAGGTGTTATCGTATCGGTTAGCGCCGTGAGAGTGTCGCCCGACTTGAGCATTGCTCGTGCATATCTTTCAATCTTCCCATCAGATAAGGCTGAAGCTTTGATTGAAAGCATCAACAATAGTGCACGCGAAATTCGCTATGAGTTGGCGAAAGTGGTACGCTATCAACTTCGCAAAACTCCCGAGTTGTCATTCTTTATCGACGATTCTCTCGACTATATCGAAAATATCGACAACCTTCTTAAATAACACTCTATAGGAATGTTCTCACTGAGAGTCGCTTTACGCTATTTGTTTTCAAAAAAAACACATAGCGCCGTCAACAAAATATCGTTGATTTCGGTGCTTGGTGTGGCCGTAGCCACTATGGCTATCGTGTGCGTGCTCTCGGTTTTTAATGGTTTTGAAGATGTGGCAGCAAAGTCGTTATCTCAATTTGATCCACAACTCAAAATCTACCCCTCGCAAGGAAAAGTAATTGAAAATGCCGATTCGTTAATCAATGTCATTGAAAAAATTGATGGCATAAACGCTGCAATTCCAGCGATTGACGAACAGGCATTCGCTATTTTCAACAACCAACAAATGCCCATTACCCTAAAGGGTATCTCCTCACGATATGCCAATGTATATGCTATCGACTCTATCGTGATTGACGGCACGTTCTTACTACAAGACGATGATTATGACTACGCATCGTTGAGTGTAGGTGCAGCCATAGGTCTTATGGCACGCGCTAATAGTAGCGATTATATCTCAATATATGTCCCATCGCGCACTGGACGCATCAACCCCGCCAATCCTATGACGGCATTCTGCGCCGATTCACTTGCTATTGCGTCAGTGTTTCAGGTAAACCAACCCGAATATGATACCGATTGTGTGATTATCCCGATTGAGAATGCTCGCACTCTGCTTGAATACACTACACAAGCTTCAACAATTGATATCTCACTCAATCACGCTCATGATATCGACGACATGAAAGAGATGATATCAATAGCGATAGGAGATGGATATGTAATAAAAGACCGATATCAACAACAAGAACAATCGTTTAAGATGATTGAAATTGAAAAGTGGATTACATTTTTCATGCTTGCATTTATTCTCATCATTGCGTCTTTCAATATCATCTCAACATTGTCAATGCTCATCATTGAAAAAGATGAAAACATAGCAACATTCAATGCCCTCGGAGCAAGCAAAAAAATTATTGCACGCATCTTTATGATTGAAGGGTGGCTCATCTCACTGGTTGGAGGAGTAGTGGGTATTGTTATTGGAGTAATATTGTGTTTGGCACAACAATACGGCAAATTCATAAAACTCAACGGCGACCCATCGGAAATGATTATAGATGCCTACCCCGTGAGAGTAGAATTTACTGACCTTTTTGTGGTATTAACACTTGTGTTAATTGTGGGATTTGTAACCTCACAAATTACATCAATTTTCACTCGCCAACGACTTAAAAACTGATTTTAATATGGAAAAGAAAACGATATGGGACCTCAACCGCGTGTCGGTTGATGAATACAAAACACAAATCAACAAACTACCTATCGTAGTGGTGCTCGACAATATTCGTAGCCTCAACAATGTGGGCTCGGTATTTCGCACTGCCGACGCTTTTCTTATTTCAAAAATAATGCTTTGTGGCATCACCGCTACACCCCCTAATAACGATATTCACAAAACAGCCCTCGGAGCCGAGGATTCAGTGGCATGGCAATATTTTGAATCGACAATCGATTGCGTTAACCTCCTCAAAGAGGAAGGCTACACTCTCTGCTGCCTCGAGCAAGTAAAAGACAGTGTAGCATTGCAAGACTTTGTAGTAGAAGAGGGGAAAAAATATGCTATTATCTTTGGCAACGAAGTGAATGGCGTAGACCAAGAGGTGGTAAATGCTTGCGATGTGTGCATCGAAATTCCACAATGTGGCACCAAGCACTCCCTCAACGTATCGGTGTCGGGAGGTATCGCTATGTGGCACTTTTTTGATGCTATGCACAACTAAAATCATCTTTACATCAATCTCTGCAGTAGAAAAGATAATTCAACAATGATAAAAAACCTATTATTCGACCTTGGTGGCGTGATAATGGATATCCGCCGATTAAATTGCGTGGCATCGTTTGAACGCCTCGGCATGAAAGATGTCGACAGTTTTCTCGGTGAGTATAGCCAAAAAGGTCCATTCCTTCAACTTGAAGAAGGTGCTATTTCAGAAGATGAGTTTCGCGATGCTGTGCGACAATTTATCGATGGCGAGGTTACCGACGAGCAAATTGATAGCGCTTTTTGTGACTTCTTGGTAGGGATACCTGTACATCGCCTTGAGCAGTTGCGCCAACTAAAACAACAATACAAAATATATATGCTCTCAAATACCAACTCTATTATGTGGCGTTCGCGCATTGCCGAGGATTTTCGCCAAGAGGGGTTGGAACGTGAGGATTATTTTGATGGCATCGTAACATCATTTGAGGCAAAAAGTATCAAGCCCGACGCAAAAATTTTCCACACCGTAGTGGAAAAACTTGGAATTAAACCCGAAGAAACGCTCTTTCTCGACGACTCACAAAAGAATCTTGATGCGGCCTCTCAATTAGGATTCCACACACTACTCATTACTCCTGGAAGCGAATTCTTCGAATTACTCAATTCAATCTAAATGAATATATTACAACAAGGAAATATCAACCCCGAGGCAAATCGCATTGCTGTGCTTGGCACTTTTGACGGAGTGCATAAAGGGCATCAGTTCCTGCTTGACTTTATGAAAGCACAAGCCCAGCAAAGAGGTCTTGAACCAACGGTTATCACCTTTGCTCAACACCCACTTGCTACGATTCGCCCCAATGATATCCCTCCTATGTTGTCAACACTTGAAAATCGCCTCATTCACCTTGAGAAATGTGGTATAGATTGTTGCATAGTACTTGACTTTAATGAGCAGTTGCAACAAATGACTGCGCGTGAATTTCTCAACATGATTTTGCTCAACTACGGCATAAAAACACTTGTAATCGGCTTTAATACTCAATTTGGCAAAGACCGCATCAAAGGAGTAGAGCAATATAAAGCGATAGGAGAAGAGGTTGGCATTGAAGTAATTCAAGCTCCTGAAT
The DNA here is from genome assembly GCA_017559355.1 of Muribaculaceae bacterium. Lineage (GTDB taxonomy): Bacteria > Bacteroidota > Bacteroidia > Bacteroidales > Muribaculaceae > RGIG4079. The sequence continues at coordinate 13,299 of JAFYSL010000049.1, read as the reverse complement.
ATGGCGAAGGAGTGTGTTCATCTGCCATTCGCCGACACTTATTGAATGGAGAAATTATTGAAGCAAACGAGGCTTTGGGCTATCGTTTCTCACTTTGTGGGAAAGTGGTAAAAGGGAAACAATTAGGTCGCACCATTGGTTTTCCTACTGCCAATATTGAAGTCTCTGACTCCAAAATGTTAACACCTGGCAATGGAGTGTATGTGGTAGATGTAACGATTCCACACCTTGGCAAAACCTATCGAGGAATGTTAAATATAGGCCGTCGCCCAACAGTAGATGTTGCCAATGCTCCATTATCAATCGAGGTGCATATTATTAACTTTAATGGTGATATATACGATAAAGAGATAAACGTAGAGTTTGTGAAATTTATTCGCGAAGAACGCCCATTCCCCACCCTCGACGCCCTCATCGCACAACTCACCCTCGACAGCCAAGAGGCAATGAAGTGATTTCTCTGCCTTTTAATTTCCCCATTTTATTTGTAGAGAATTAATCAATAAAATTATTGTGAGCAACTCTTTTTTGTGCTAACTTTGTAAAAATCAAATGTTAGTTATGGCAAAGAAGAAAGGCAATTTTTCATATATAGAAACGCAGGAGGCTCTTGAAACGATTGCGACAACTGCAACAAAATGGTCTATACCATACGATTTGCTTCGTATATTTTGTGGATATGGTGATGCGAGTCTTGTTCGAGTTGCTGATGGACGAGGCAATGATGCAAAAGATGGTAAAACGATTCTGATAAAGAAATTGTTAGCATATCGTTATTCTGAAACTAATGTGTTTGGAGATGAAGATTTATTCGCAATCCTTGATGATATGCGTGCCACTCCTTCTGTATCAAAAAAAGAGCCTCGATTATATGTTGCATCTGACGGGACACGCATTGTTGCATACGACCCTAAGGAAGATGACATATATGACAATGACATAAATTTACTTTGGAAAGATTTTGAGTTTTTCAAACCTCTTGCAGGGATTGAAAAATTCAAAAATACTGAAGAATCGGAGGCTGATGTGAAATCGGCTGAAATGATGGCAAAGATATATGACGATATTCGCCGATATAATAATGTAACAAATAAAGAACAAATACATAACATCAATGTGTTTATGACACGATTGTTGTTTTGTTTCTTTGCCGAAGATACTGGATTATTCCCTGTTCAAAATATGTTTAGTCACGCCATTGAACAAAACACAAAGGTTGATGGTAGTGATATTGCAGAGTTTATTGAAGGTATATTTGATGTAATGGCGATTAATGACAATGAAGTGCGAGCATCATTACCCAATGTTATATCTCAATTCCCTTACGTTAATGGTGGATTATTTCAAAAACATATTCCTATTCCCATAATGAGTCGTCGCACTCGAATGTTGATGATCAAATGTGGTGAATATAATTGGGCTGAGATAAATCCTGACATATTTGGCTCGATGATACAAGCAGTTGTTAATCCTGATGACCGTGCAGGATTGGGAATGCACTATACATCGGTGCCAAATATCATGAAGGTTATAAAACCCTTATTCCTTGATGAATTAACTGAAGAATTTATTCGCTCAAAAGAAGATGAACGCAAGTTAAGATTATTACTTGCTCGATTGTCAAGGATTAAATTCTTTGACCCTGCATGTGGTTCAGGAAATTTCTTGATTATCGCCTATAAAGTGATTCGTGAATTGGAAATTCAAATTTGGAAGCAACTGCAATCAATCAGTGGAGGTCAAGCAATAATACCATTTTCAGAAATCACACTGCAACAGTTTTATGGCATTGAAATAGACGAATATGCATGCGATACGGCAATATTATCATTATGGCTTGCCGAACACCAAATGAATAATATATTCTATCGTGATTTAGGAACACGCCCTGATGCTCTACCATTGCGTCCAAGTGGGAATATAGTGTGTGGGAATGCGTGCCGACTTGACTGGAACACGGTTTGCCCCCACACCGTAGACGATGAAGTATATGTAATGGGTAATCCTCCGTATCTTGGTAGCAAATTGCAAGATGCTACTCAAAAAGAGGATATGGCTATAGCATTATCAGAACTTAAAGAAAAAAAGACGTTAGATTATATAGCATCATGGTTTTGGAAAGGTGCAAAATATATCAAAGACAATAATGCCAAATATGCCTTTGTATCAACCAATTCAATTAGTCAAGGGGAGCAAGTATCAATGTTGTGGCGAAATATCTTTGATTTAGACCTCAATATCTTTTTTGCTCGAACATCATTTAAGTGGTCAAATAATGCCAAGAATAATGCAGCTGTGATATGTACAATTATCGGAGTTTCTAATAAAAGCAACAACAAAAAGCATCTATATAATGAAAGTACTAATGAATGTCATCAAGTTGATAATATAAATCCATATCTAAGTGCAGGAGGGAATATAATTGTAGATAAAATACATAAGAGCCCTATGAATTTATCAAAAATGTGTTTCGGTTGTATGCCTTATGATAATGGGAATCTAATATTATCATCAGAAGAATATGATTCGTTTTATACAAACTACCCTCAATATAATAGTTTGATAAAAAAACTTTGTGGTTCTTATGAATTTATAAATATTATAGACAGATATTGTTTGTGGATTGATGATGATAATTTAGACTTTGCCCTACAATGTCCGTATATATTAGAACGTGTAAATAAAACTAAAGAATTTCGATTAGGGAGTACCGATAAATCAGGACGGGAATTGGCACAAAAACCTCATCAATTTCGAGAACACATTAATTTGACCGATGCCATTATAGTTCCAGCTGTTTCATCAGAACGCAGAGAATATATTCCAATTGGATTTGTTGATAAAGATACAGTCATCTCTAATTCAGCATTTGCTATATATGATGCAGAATTATGGTTGTTTGGATTCTTAACTTCAAAAATGCACAATATTTGGGTTAGAACGGTTGGTGGACGCTTAAAAACAGACTATCGTTATTCAGCAACTCTTTGTTATAATACATTTCCATTCCCTAAAATCAGTACTGAGCAGAAAGAACGATTAACTACTCTTGCTGAAAACATATTACTTGTAAGGGAAAACCATACAGAAATGACATTGGGAGAAATGTATAATCCTGAATCTATGCCGATGGACCTAAAAGTAGCACATCAAGCATTAGATATTGCAGTGGAACAATGTTATCGTACTGAACCATTTACCTCCGATGAAGAACGCTTGGAATACCTTTTTAAGCTCTATGAAAAAATGACAAAAAAGAAATAATGAATATGGAAAAGAAATCGTATATAATATCAATAGTAGCATTAGTAGTGTCAATTATAACCCTGATTTTGTTCTTTTTTAGAGTTTCTCCAAATAGTGTTGTGGATTCTAATACATTTATATCTGTTTTAGTTGCTATTATTGCAATTAGTGTAACAATACTTGTTGGATATCAGATTTATAATGTAATGGAATTAAAGCAGTCTATCTCGGAATATGATAAACTAAAAGAGGAAATGAAAGAAACTAAATCTAAAATAGAATACATCAGTATTGAACAAAATGAGGGTTTTCATATAATACAATCTCGATTATATTCAAATAGCATAAATAAAATAGACTCATTATTACATTGTGTATATGCAATTAAATATTCATTATCAGTTAATCATAAAGAGAATGGATATAAATGGCTATTAGAACAATTGGAAAAATGTATGTTAAGTATAACATTAACATCTTTTGGAAGTGGAATTAAAAAAGATTATGACGAAAAAACCAACGAGCTAAAAAAGATTTTAAGCACAGAGGATATATTGATTAAATCTCATAAAAATTATTTATATATAAAAGATAAATATGAAGAACTAATGACTAAATTCGAAATTCGATTAACCTTTATTTCAAATCAAAAAAATGTTTCATTGATAGAAATAGATAAACCATCATAAATTAATTTTACAACAATAAATACTCTAATTCCAAAGATAATCAAATATGGATCAAAACATAATATTATATGAATCGGGAGATGGCAAGATAAGAGTGTCATTATTTGAACGTGATGGGTCGGTGTGGTTGAATCAAGTGCAACTTGCTGAACTTTTTGCCACCTCTAAGCAGAATATTAGTTTGCACATAAATAACATTCTCAAGGATAAAGAATTAGATCTAAATTCAGTTGTCAAGGAATACTTGACAACTGCCTCTGATGGTAAAACATATAAGATGTCATTTTATTCATTGGAGATGATAATGGCGATTGGTTTTAGGGTGCGTTCGGTAAGAGGTGTGCAGTTTAGGCAATGGGCTAATCGTAATTTAAGAGAGTTTTTGCAAAAAGGCTTTATGATTGATGATGAGCGGTTGAAAAATCCTGATGGGCGTCCTGATTACTTTGATGAATTGCTTGCACGAATCAGAGATATTCGAGCCTCTGAAAAACGATTCTATCAAAAGGTTAGAGATTTGTTTGCTTTAAGTATTGACTACGATAAGACTGATAAGGCAACACAAATGTTTTATGCTGCAACACAAAACAAACTCTTATATGCTATTACAGGTCGAACAGCAGCTGAAATCATAGTAGATAGAGCAAAAAGCGATGTGGAGAATATGGGCTTAACCTCATGGAAAGGTAATGTCGTAAGAAAACAAGATATAATAATTGCAAAGAATTATTTGACTAATGATGAACTTGATTCATTGAACCGATTAGTTGTAATCTTCCTCGAAACAGCAGAATTCAGAGCTAAGAATCGACAAAATCTCACTATGGACTTTTGGAGAGAAAACGTTGATAGGATTCTTACATCAAATGATCAACAACTACTCGTAGGGGCTGGAAGTATAAGCAATTCTCAAATGGAGTCAATTGTACGTCATGTGTATGAGGATTTCGATGCTCGTCGAAAGAAATTTGAAGCAGAAGAAGCTGATAGAGAGGATTTGCAAGATTTGTTGGATTTAGAAGATGAGATAAAGAAAAGATAATATCATGGAAAATTTAGTAAATATAGCATATGGTCAAACGGGTGCGTCATCAAATGTTGATGCGATGGGTATGCGTGAAATGCAACGAATGGTTTATGAACAACGCCATCGCAAATATTTACTCGTAAAGTCACCACCTGCGTCAGGCAAAAGCCGTGCAATGATGTTTGTGGCTCTTGACAAACTCGCAAATCAAGGGATTAAAAAAGTTATTGTTGCTGTTCCACAAAAGAATATCGGACGATCGTTTAATGATACAAATTTGACACAAAGCGGATTCTTTGCCGATTGGAATGTGGCTCGATATTATAATCTTTGCGATTCGGAAAATGAAACTGAAAAGCGTCAACGATTTGTAGAATTTATTGATAAATCTAACCCAAATAAAATATTGATTTGCACCCATGCTACACTATGTAACGCAATGAAGCACCTTAGTGATGACCAATTAAATGATTGTCTCTTTGGGATTGATGAATATCATCATAGTTCGGCTGATGCAGATAATGAATTGGGAGAAATCGTGAGAAGACTGCTACATTCAACCAATGCACATATAATGGCTATGACTGGTTCTTATTTCAGAGGTGATGCTATTCCAGTAATGCGACCTGAAGATGAAGCGTTGTTCATGCCTGCAATCAATTATAACTATTACCAACAGTTGAATGGTTATCAGTATCTAAAAAGTCTTGGTATAGGTTATCATTTCTTTCAAGGAAAGTATGTATCAGCGTTACCCGAAATCCTTGATACAAGCAAGAAAACATTGATACATATTCCATCGGTGCAAGGTAGAGATGCTTATGCTAATAAGCATGATCAAGTGGCTGACATTATTTCCATAATCGGAGAAGTAGTAGGAGAAGACCCTGAACACTTTATTAAGATAGTAAAAACATCAGATGGTAGATTGTTGAAAGTAGGAGACCTTGTAGAAGATAACATTAGTTGTCGCAGAGCATTGCAGGCCTATTTGCAACGAATGAATAAGCCTGAGGCTCTTGATATTCTCATTGCACTGGGAACTGCTAAAGAGGGGTTTGATTGGCAATGGTGTGAAGTGTGTTTAACTGTTGGTATTAGAGCATCATTGACCGAAGTTGTACAAATTATAGGTCGTTGTACTCGTGATTGTGAGGGAAAAACTCATGCACAGTTTACTAATCTTATTCCTTGCCCTGATGCAAGTCAAGAAACGGTAAATGTGGCAGTAAATAATATGCTTAAAGCAATTACAGCATCATTGCTTATGGAACAAGTAATGGCTCCAAAATGGGATTTCAAAACTAAGCGTGATGACGAAGATGATGCCGATAATGGCAAAAATCGAACATTGAAAGTCAAAGGATTGACAAATGCTACGCCAAAGGCTCAAGCAATCATTGATAATGATATGACTGAGTTGAAAGCAGAAATATTGGCAAGTGATATTATTATAAAACAAGCAATGTCAAGCAATATCATTGGTGAAGAAATTACTCAAGTGTTGATTCCTAAAATCATTCAACGCAGATACCCATCATTAACCGAAGAAGAAGTGGAACAAGTTCGTCAACGAGTGGTGTTGTCAACTGCAATTCAAGGAGAGGAAGTGCAAGAAGGCTCTAATGGGCAAAAGTTTATTAGAGTCGCTGGTAAGTTTGTTGAGGTTAATAAACTTTCAATAAATCTTATAGATAGTATAAATCCATTTCAACGAGCATACGAGATATTATCAAAGTCAATCACACCTGAGGTGCTTCGCACGATTGAATATGTAATAGAAGACCAACGTAATGACATGACAAAGGAAGAGGCAACTTTGCTTTGTAGTAAATACTTACCCAAGTACAGAGAGGAACATAATGGCGAAGTACCTCAACCTAACGACCCCGATCCATTGAATAAACGAATCGCTCAGGCAATAGTGTTCATTCAAAATATGATACGAAGAGGTGAAATTAAAAGGTAGTAATGGGTTATGAATAAGTGGGATTCGATGCTTTTAGAGGTTATAAAAGATCCGATATTTGCTAATATCAAGCCAGCACAACCTCGACCAACATCAAATGATAGATTGATAAAATCATTCAATGAAATAACCGATTTTGTTGAACAAAATGGGCGTTTGCCTGATAAAAATGGCTCTTTTGCCGAAAAGTCTTTATTAAAAAGACTTGAAGGTATTATTGCAGATGAATCTAAGCGAGAAAAATGCCGCCCTTATGATACTCTAAATTTACTTGATGTAGTAATCGAAAAGACTACTGATGAACAACTTGCCGAAATATTAAATGATCCAATATTTAATGTTTCAGCAGAAGCATCTTCGCTATTTGACATTCCTACATATATGAAAGAAGCAGAGGAGCGAGCAAAGGCTGAGTATATAGCAAAACGCAAAAAATGTAAGAATTTTGATGAATATGAACCAATGTTCCAAAATGTACATCGAAAATTGAAAGATGGTTCATGTAAATTAGTGAAATTCAAAGAAGCTCACATGGCAGAGGGGACATTCTTTGTCGTTGGTGGAGTATTGACTTATTTAGATAAAGTGCATGCGCTGAAAAAAGATAGCAATCACAAAATAGATGGTCGTACTCGCTGTATATACGAAAATGGCACTGAATCTGATATTCTTATTAGAACTTTAGGTAAATCAATCTATATTGATGGTTATACTGTGCAGTTTCTTGATGAAGATATTAATGAGTATGTGCAAAAGAAATTCACGGTAGGAGATTTAGATGTGTGTAGTGGTAGTATATATGTATTGCGTTCAAAGTCGGATGATGAACAAATCAGTTCAATAAAAAATCTGTATAAGATTGGGTTTACTCGTAAAAGCGTAGAAGAACGCATTGCTAATGCAAAAAATGAAGCAACATATCTATATGCCGATGTTGAGATTGTTGCTGAATGGCAGGTGTATAATATTAAGGCTGTTGAACTTGAAAATGCATTGCATAAATTGTTCGGCAATGTTCAATTAGGCTTATCTGCTGGCAATTATGTGCCAAAAGAATGGTATGTAGTACCTTATCATATCATAGAGGAAGGTATAACTCGACTAATCAATGGAGAAAGAATTAAGTATGATGCACAGTTGCAAGCGATAATTACAGAATAAATTTGCTTGATTAAAATCAATTTTCAACTCTAAATTTCCAATTATTTTCTATATCTTTGTTGATTATAAAGTTTCATTATGGCAACAGATGATAGAGTAAATAATCGACGTGGGTTGAAGAATGTGCTTATTGCACGTTTCTCAGCTATTACCGATGTGGTTCTCACTATTCCTGTGGTGTATAGTGTTTGTCGTTGTTATCCCAACATCAATTTCTATCTCATTACCCGCCAGTCAATGATTCCAATGTTTATTGATGCTCCTAAAAACCTAACTCTCAAGGGGGTTAATATTAAGGAGGATTATCGTGGCATTGCTGGTGCTCGACGACTACTCAATGAGTTGTGTAGTGAACATGCTATTGATGCTTTTGTTGATTTGCAAAACGACTCTTATTCTCATCTGATTCGACTATTCTGTCGTCTTAAAAAAATTCCTGCTACAAGCATTAACAGCACCATAAAGGCATCAAAACCTCTTATTAGGAAAAACAACAAAGTGATGTTGCCACTCTCTTCGATGAGAGCACGTTATCGTGAAGCGTTTTTCCGTATGGGACTACCGATGCACGAGCGTTTCAAGGGATACTTTGAAAATGGCGTAGCCGATGCTTCGGTTTTTGCCGATATAACAGCACCAAAATCAGATGACGAGATATGGATAGGGATTGCCCCATTTGCTAAGCATAAAGGGAAAATGTATCCATTGGCATCAATGGAAAAGGTTGTAGATGATTTATCGCAAATCGCTCGCGTAAAAATCTTCCTTTTTGGTGGTGGAGATGAGGAGCAAAAGGTATTGAGCAGTTGGGCTGAAAAATATGAGCGTGTAAAATCTCTCGCCGACCGTCTTCATGGATTTCCAACCGAGTTAGCGTTGATGAATCACCTCGATGTAATGGTAACAATGGACTCGGCAAACATGCATCTTGCTACGCTCGTAAAAACAAAAGTGATTAGCATTTGGGGGGCAACACACCCTTATTGTGGGTTCAAAGGTTGGCACCAAAAGGAGGAAAATATGATACAACTCCCCATGACTTGCCGTCCATGTTCAATGTTTGGCGATAAACCATGTCTTCATGGCGATTACCACTGTTTGGCCGCAATCTCTCCACAAATCATCATCGATACTGTTAAATCATTCATAATTCGCAATTAAAAATGGATAATTTTGACATAAGAGCAAAAGAGGGTGATCGCGATTTTGAAAAAGCATTGCGTCCGTCGGAGTTTGACTCATTCAGCGGACAAGACAAAATCGTTGAGAACCTCAAGATTTTCGTTACCGCAGCTCGCATGCGTGGCGAATCGCTCGACCATATACTTTTCCATGGCCCTCCCGGATTGGGGAAAACTACTCTCTCGGGCATCATTGCCAACGAACTCGGTGTGGGGCTAAAAATCACTTCGGGACCAGTGCTTGACAAACCTGGCGACTTGGCAGGAATTCTCACCTCTCTTGAGGAAAATGACGTATTATTTATCGATGAAATTCACCGATTGAGCCCTGTTGTTGAGGAGTATCTTTACTCAGCAATGGAGGACTATCGCATTGATATCATGATAGATAAAGGTCCTGGAGCACGCAGTGTGCAACTTACACTTTCTCCATTTACCCTCATCGGTGCAACAACTCGTAGTGGGTTGTTGACTGCTCCTCTTCGTGCTCGTTTTGGCATCAACTGCCACTTGGAATACTACGACCACGAGGTGCTTGAGAGAATTATCTTGCGTTCGGCTGCATTGCTCAAGGTAGAATGTACAGCTGAAGCAGCCCATGAGATTGCAATGCGTTCGCGTGGGACACCCCGTATCGCTAACGCTCTCTTGCGCCGTGTACGCGACTTCGCACAAGTGAAAGGGAATGGAACTATCGATCCCGAAATTGCTCGTTATGCACTTGAAGCATTGAATATCGACCGTTATGGTCTTGATGAAATCGACAATAAGATTCTCACTACTATAATCACAAAATTCAAAGGTGGACCTGTGGGATTGACCACAATTGCCACTGCGCTTGGTGAAGATCCTGGAACAATTGAGGAGGTATATGAACCATTCTTGATTAAAGAGGGATTTATCAAACGCACTCCACGTGGTCGTGAGGTTACCGACTTGGCATACACCCATCTCGGTCACTCTCGCATCGACTCTGGTTCGCTTTTCTAAACTGATGATATGGCAGGAATAAAAAGTTTAATAAAAGATACAGCAATATATGGTGTGAGTAGCATCGTAGGACGTTTCCTTAATTGGTGCTTGGTGCCACTCTACACTGCAATGTTTGTCCCCGAAGAGTATGGAGTGGTAACAAATATCTATGCTTATGTGGCATTGGTATTGGTATTCCTTACTTATGGCATGGAGACAGGATTTTTCCGTTTTGCTCGACGTGGTGACTATGATCTTGCATTGATATATTCTACCATTTTAACCTCGGTAGGGTTTACATCTACACTTTTTATTGCTCTATTATGGTTGTTTATCGACCCTATCTGTTCGGCTATGGGATATAGCGACACTCCATCATTTGTGCTATTAATGGGTATCACTGTTGCTATCGACGCTTTCACGGCAATACCTTTTGCTTACTTACGATTTAAGCAACGCCCCATAAAATTTGCCTGCCTTAAATTAGTAAACATTGCTCTTAACATCGGGCTTAATCTGTTCTTTATATTGCTATGCCCATGGCTCTGGAAGGTTGCTCCCGAAAGCATTTCGTGGTTCTACAACCCTACTTATGGCGTGGGATATATCTTCGTAGCCAATATATTAAGTTCAACAATTATAATGTTGCTCTTGTTGCGCGAAATATGCGCCGAACGTTTTGCCTTCAACGGAGCGTTACTTAAAACTATTCTTGCATTCTCATTGCCACTACTCATTGCTGGCTTGGCAGGTATCATGAATCAAAATATCGACAAAATCATCTATCCATTCCTTTTTGAAGATCAAAGCATTGCCAACTATCAATTAGGCATCTATGGAGCAAACTATAAGATTGCGATGGTGATGATTATGTTTATCCAAGCCTTCCGTTTTGCCTACGAACCGTTGATGTTCTCTAAAAAGAACGACAACAAAGAGCAACGCAATAAAGAGTATGCCGATGCAATGAAATATTTTGTAATCTTCGGGTTACTTATATTCCTCGGCGTGATGTTCTATCTTGACATCTTCAAATATATCATCTCACCCAAATATTACGAAGGACTTGTAGTTGTACCTATTCTGCTTGTTGCCGAATTGTGCTATGGCATCGTGTTTAACCTCTCTTTGTGGTATAAAAACATCGATAAAACTTATTGGGCTATAGTGTTTACCCTCATAGGTTTTGTTGTGATGATTTCTATAATCGTTACTTGCGTTCCTATATATGGCTACATTGCTTGTGCATGGGCTGCTTTGGCATGCAACGCCACAATGATGATTTGTTCTTATATCATAGGCAACAAAGTAAATCCTATCAAATACGAAACCTTGCGAATACTCTCTTATGTTGTAATAGCAGGGGGGCTTTTTGTCGCATCAACATTCATTTCAACCCCATACATGTGGCTTGATTTAACGATTCGCACTCTACTCATCATTGCTTATGTTGCGATAGTAATCAAGCGCGAAAATATTAAACTCAAACTCCGTCGATGAAAGTTACACTACTAAATCACAGCGACTCACTTGGTGGAGCATCGGTAGTAACCTATCGATTGATGCAAGCATTGCGCCAAAAGGGGGTTGATGTGAGATTGTTGGTAATGTCAAAAACTGGCAATGATGAAAATGTAACCCAATATCACTCTCATCGTAAGCATAAATGTGCTTTCTTGATGGAGCGATTAAATATCTTTCTTCGCAACGGCCTATCAAAAGCAAATCTTTTTAAGGTATCGACAGCTTCACATGGAGTGTCGCTGGTCAATCATCCTTTAATTGTTGATGCCGATGTAATTGTATTGAATTGGGTAAACCAAGGAATGTTGTCGCTCAACGAGATTGAAAAAATTACACAACTGGGCAAACCTATAGTTTGGACGATGCACGATATGTGGTGTCTTACTGGGATATGTCACCATGCATTCGAATGTGAAGGATATAAAAAACAGTGTGGTAATTGTCAATTTATATGCGAAGGAAAAATAAAGAACGACTTATCGCACTCTACATGGATTCGCAAACAAAAATTATACAATAACTCCAATATTCACTTCGTACCCGTAAGTAATTGGCTTGCCGACAAGTGTAAAGAAAGTTCTCTTTTGAGGGATAAACATATTGAAGTTATTCACAATGCATTTCCTATTGATTCATACTCCACTACTCCCACCTCAAAACTTGAGGATTATGGCATAGATAATAGCAAGAACTTGATATTGATGGGAGCAGCACGATTAGATGACCCTATTAAAGGTTTTGACTATGCTATTGAAGCGCTAAACATCTTTGCCGAACGCAATCCCCAATGGGCAGAAAAGAGCGAAGCAATATTCTTTGGAGATATTAGAGATGCTCAATTGTTGACCAAAATTCGTATGCCATATCGCCATTTAGGGCGCATAAATAATGCCGACACAATACGTCAACTATATGCATCAGCAAAGGTGGTTATATCTACATCATTGTATGAAACCTTGCCCGGGACATTAATTGAGGGGCAAGCAGCAGGGTGTGTGCCAGTGTCGTTTGGCAAAGGTGGACAGGCCGACATTATCGACCACAAAATAAACGGCTATATTGCCGACTACAAATCGCCACAAAGCATTGCTGATGGCATCTTGTGGGCACTCGAAACAGCTCCCGACCGCGATATGCTTCACAACACTGTGCGCAATCGCTTTGCTGCCGATGTTATTTCTCAAAAATATATCGACTTGATTAAATCACTAATATAACAACAAAGGTTTAATTCAATATTTTTTCGGCAATTATTTGACTCGCAGGAATGTGCTGAATCCCTTTTCCTTCGGTGTAAACAACGACATTCTCGCCTTTTAATGATTTTTCTTTTAGCATTCTCTCTTCTGCTAATTTCAATCCAGCATCGATTTTATCTATAAATTCTTTTATTGGTGTCCGATAAAAATCAAAATGGGCATAAATAGGTGTCTCAATCGCAGATTTAATGCGGTTGAGATTCTTTTTTGCGATTTACAAGCCCCCCTAATCAAAAAGAGTCAGTTGTGGCGGTGGATTTTCATCCAAAAT
>JAFYSL010000048.1 GCA_017559355.1 Muribaculaceae bacterium | reverse complement strand
TACGATAATCTTAGAAGTGTGGGTGGTTGAATTTGCAGTTTTAACATAAACGATATACACACCATTGAGATTAGAAAGATCAATGCTGTTTTTATTGCCATGTGCCATTAATGCGCCAGTAGTTGAGTAAATGAAGATTTCGTCAACATCGGCATTTTCAACGGAAAGAACTTTGTTGTTGATTTTAATTAATACATCTTCGGCGGTAATGCTTTCTACTTGGCTAAGGATACCTGTATATTTTCCTGTTAAAGGAATCATAATATCGTTTGATTCAACATTTGTTGTCGCCAATGGAGAGAATAGACGAAGAGTTGCGTTGTATGAATCTCGTGATTCTTTAGGATTGAAGGTAACTGTGAAACTTGCCGATGTAGAGTATGCATTGTTAGCTGCTGTTGATACGGTAAATGCATCAGCATCAGGACCAGTTACCACGCCTAACCATTGACCGAAAATATATTCGCCATTATTAATTGTTACTTTTTGAGATGGTTTAGAGTTGGTTGACTCAGTTTCAAATGCGAGTGATTTAGTGTCGCATGAATAATTCATAGTGGGGTAGTCTCCTTTGAAATGGGCTGAGGTTTCGGTGCTTGTCCCGATATATGTTGCAGTTTTATTTGTTGCATCGTAGCCAGGGTGGTAGTCGATAACATGCTTGTAAATGTTTACCTTGCGAGAGCCGGCATTGCCATTTACTACTGCGAAATAAAGACAAGCGTGTCCGTATCTATCAGGACGAATAACTAATCCTTCAGGCTCGCCATATACAGCACTGCTGAAACGATCATCGTAAATCATCGAACGATATACATATGTGTTAGTGCGCCAGTTGTAGCAAGTGAGAAGAATTGTTGGATCAGTTGAATTGATATTGCCTGCTTCTCCTCGTGGTGTACCTTCGTATATATAGAGGTGGTCGCCATTGATGTCAAGACCTTGAATATACCATGTAGCATAACCTTTGTCGTTGGTGATTGCTGGGCGTGCGTAGTCGCCAACTTTTAAATCAACTTTTTTGATGAGGGTTTTCTTTCCTTCAAGAGCATCGTCAAGGTCGTAGATAGAGTAGGTGTGAACGTCGGTAGTTGTAGTATAAACGCATAACAGACGAGAAGTCTCATCACAAGCAGGGTATTCGTTGCCAGCTCCTAATTCATTAAATATTTTGATTTTTTCAGTGTCGCTTGATACGTTGAGGTTTAGGTCGGTTCCCTTTACGAATTTGAAACGTGCGGTAGTTGCCGATTTGTCGTTGTTGTCATTGACTGAAGCATTACCTCCACCCCAAATCCAAAGTTCGCCATTCTTGTCGCGCACTGTACATATATTTGTTCCATGACCTCCATATCCAATTTCCATTGATTCTACATTTGAACTATAAGTGTATTTGTAGCCATCAATGCTTGTACATGGAACGCGAGTGATAACAATACCATCGTGATTTGAAGGAAGACCATGGAGTGAATTATAAGCATTGTTGCGAGCCGTTGGCATCATTTGAGAGAAATACAAGTCGCCTGTAAGAGGGTCGATGTCAAAACTTTGAAGCACAGTGACGTCATCAAGAGAAAGTCCAATAACATGGTTGCCCACATCAGTGCCAGTTAATGAACTGGTCCAGCTCGACATTTTATTGCTCGAGATGCATGCTTGGTAGAAACGAGAGAATTGGTCGGCATAGATTTCACGAGCACCTAATCCGTCATCAAGGGTTACCCAAGCAAATTTATAGAAACGATTGTCGAAGTGATTGTTTGAGAGGTTATATCTAATTTTTTTTCCAGCAGCGGTTTCGTCGCTGTAAAGTAATAATTTGTCACCAGCTTGGCTGTGAGTCGCATTGGGAGTTACCGATGTCTTGTTTTTGAAAGTGTTTTCATTTACATTTACACGGTAATTTACTGGTTGAACTTCGCTTGTAGTACCAACACTTCCTTGAAAAATGCGAATTAGAGGGAATAGAGAACTTTGTCCGTAACAGCCGTCAAATTCGTTTGCAATAATATTCGCTGTAGTTGAGTTTGCGTACGCACTACGATATATTGCAATACAAAAATCGCCTAAATTGCCACCATCGGGAGCGGTAAAAGTAGTTTTACCTACATTTTTAAATACATTGTTTTTAATGTTAAGTGTTCCTTGGGCATTTGCAAAATATATACTTGTGCCACCATCGTAAAAATAGTTATCAATGGCAGTGGTAGTGCCGTATGCTCCACCAAAAGCAATAGCGTTGGCATAATGAGTTGCGTCGCCTTTAAAACAGTTGTGAGAAACTTCACAGTCTTTATATCGACATTGCGATGTTGTAGAGTTGACAGTTGCATCGGTATACATATTTCCGATTTCAACAAGGGGATTATGTGTGTTGCGACCAATTGTCATTCCTTCAAAATAGTTGTGTAACACCTTAATACCACTCAAAGGATTTGCGTTTGTTGCCGATGTAGATTCAATGCGCCCCTTTTCTGTGAATTTGAACCCATTGATTGTTACATTTGATGCTTTGATGTATATGTTTGCGGTAATAATAGTTTCGGCATTACGTGTGGCTGTCCAATCGCTATAAGCGTTGTTGCCAAGGAATGTTAAGTTTGGTTTTGTAATAGTAACATCTTTATTATAAGTTCCATCTGCAACATAAACAATAGAGTTGTCGTCAGTGTTTGCTGCGAGAAAAGATTCGAAATCTGGGAATGCAGATCTCCCTACTTTAAAATCATAACCACGATGAGTGATAATTTCACCTGCAGTAGTAGCTTTCTTACTAATTAAATAGTTAGCAGCGTTTCCGCTTAAACAGAATAAGAATAGAAATAGATAAAAAATAGAATTCCGTTTCATGATTTAATAGTTTTTTATGCTTTTATTTTACAATTATTTTAACTGTATGAGTGGTAGACTCGGTTGTTATAATATTGACTATATACATGCCATTGAGGTGTGATAAGTCAATAGAATTGCTGTTATTGATATTTGCCATCAATGTACCAGTTGATGCATATACTTTAATCTCTTGTGCATCGGCATTTTCTACTGATAGAATTTTATTGTTGACCGTGATAGTTACATCTTTGGTAATATAATTTGGCTCAATGTTGGTAGTTGGACCAGTATATGAACCAGTCAAAGGGATAACAATATCATTTGATTCAACATTTGTAGATGCAAGAGGTGAGAATAAACGTAGTTGTGCATTATAACTTGTCTTTGATGTATTTTTGCTATTTACACTAAATGTAACTGTTGCAGTAGCCGTTTCAGAAAAAGCATTATTGCTATTCATTTTTACTGTAAATGCTTCGCTATCGTCACCAGTAATAACGCCATACCACTCGCCAAAAATGTATTCACCATTGTCGATAGTAATTGTTTTAGAATCATTTCCACCCACTGAGGTAGTTTCTAAATTAACACTTTTAGTATCACACGAGTAATCCATGTCTGGGAAGTCTCCCCAGAAATGCGCAGTGAGATCGGTATCGCCACCTGTGATTATCACAGTGCCTTTGGTTGCATCATAACCTGTGCTATAGTCAATGATAAATTTAAAGATGTTTACTTTTCGGGCGCCTTCATTGCCATTAACAAATGCCATGTACATACATGCGTGACCATATTTGTCATGATGAATAACGACACCTTGAGGTTCTCCGTATGTAAGGCCAGTGATTCGACCATAATCTAAATATGCGCGATATACACAAGTATTAGTGCGCCAATTGTATAATGTTAGGACAATAGTTGGCTCATCGTCTTTGATGTTTCCAGCTGTGTTTTTGGGAGTACCTTCAAGTGCATAAATATAGTCGCCATTAATATCAAAACTTTGGAAAGGCCATGTGTTATATCCATTGTCATTATTGAAAGTTCTCTTGTCTTGACCTATTTTGATTGTTAATTCTTTTAAGAGGGTTTTCTTACCTTCTAATGCGTCATCGAGGTCATAAATGTGGTATGTATTATCGTCAGATCCAACTGTCCTTACGCATAAGTAACGTGAGGTTTCGTCTATGGCAGGATAGTCATATGTGCCTGTAGTAACATCAAAATATTTAATATTAGAGGTTTCACTTGATGTGTTTAAGTTTACATCAGAGTTGTTTTGGAATTTCCATCGGGCTGTAGTTGTAGATTCGTCATTGCCAGAATATAATTTAGCTTTGCCTCCACTCCACAACCATGGTTGGCCGTTTTTGTCGCGCATTATGCAAAGTTTCATGCCATGACCACCATAGCCAATATTCATAGATTCGATGGTTGTGCTGTAAGTGTAGATGTGGCCGTTAATATTAGTACAAGGAACACGTGTTACACAAAGCCCATCGTGGTTAGAACTAAAACCATATTTAGAATTGTAGCTATTATTACTTGTTGTTCCCATTTTTTGAATAAAATACATGTCGCCAGTAAGAGGGTCTATGTCAAAACTTTGTAGGACTGTATTTTCTTTTAATGCTAAGCTTTTGATGTGATAAGATACATCTTGGCCTGTTAAAGTGTGTGTAAAATCCGACATTGCTCCACCTAAATAAAAACGAGTGAATTGGTCGGCATATACTTCACGCATACCTTGGCCATCATCAAGAGTTACCCATGAAAATTTGTAGAAACGATTGTCGTAGTGGTTGCCTGATATGTTGAATCTTACATCTTTGCCTGTAGAATTATCATGGAATAGTATGAAGTTTGAACCGGCTAACGCATCAGTGGCATCAGGATATACTGATGTCTTGTTTTTGAATGTGTTGTCATTTATGTTTACACGATAATTTACAGGGTTTACTACATTGTTATTCGCTAAACTTCCGTGGAAAATACGAATTAAAGGAAATACAGATCCCTGTCCGTAACAACCATCAAATTCATTGGCAATGATATTTGCAGTAGTTGAGTTGGCAAATGCACTACGATATATTGCGATACAGAAATCTCCTTTACTTTTATTCGCACCATCAGGTGCTGTAAAAGTAGTTTTTCCTACATTTTTGAATACATTGTTTTTGATATTTAGAGTTCCTTGTGCGTTTGCAATCCATAAACTTGTACCTCCATCATAAAAATAATTGTCAATAACGGTTGTTGTTCCAAATACACCACCCATTGAGATGCAGCAAGCATAATGGGTTGCGTCTCCTTGAAAATAATTGTGAGAAACTTCACAATCTTTATATCGACATTGAGCCGAAACAGTATTTGCATTTTCGTTACCAATCATGTACCCAATTTCAACGAGAGGATTGGCGTTGTCTCGTTCCAGTGTTGAACCAGTAAAATAATTGTGTAAAACTTTTATGCCGCTTAAAGGTTTGGCATTTGTTCCGTTTGAAGATTCAATTCTGCCTTTTCCAGTGAATTTAAAACCATTAATGGTAACATTTGAGGCCTTAATATATATTGTTCCTGTAATAACCGATTCCTTTTTGCGTGTTACAGTCCAGTCAGAGAAGGCATTGTTCCCCAAAATGGTTAGCCCGTCATAATTGATGGTTATATCTTTGCTAAATGTGTCACTGTCTACATAGATAGTTGGCTTAGAACTAGGATTAAAATATTCTGAATTGAATAGCGATTCGAAGTCGGGGAACGCATTGTAGGTTGTGGTAAACCAATGTCCTTTGTGCTCGACTGAAGCCCAGTCTTTAACTGCTCTGCTACTAATGAGATAAATTTCGGCATTAACATTAATTGCACCGATGAGAAATAATAACAAAATAGTAGAAAAATTTTTCATGAACTAAGATTTTTCGATTAAATACCTTGTATAAGATGATATAATTCGCAAGTTTAAGAATAAAAATAGTTAAGCAAATTTTTTTAGTAGATTTTAACAGATAAAAACGATAAAACAAATTCATATAACTGTTACTTTAATATGTGGTATAGTTTTTGTAACTTTGTAGTCAGAAATTAAACAATAAAAATAAGTATAAAACTATGGCTAAAAAAGCATTGTTAATGATTCTCGATGGATGGGGAATCGGAAATAAGTCAAAAGGTGACGTAATTTATTCAACACCAACTCCATATTGGGATTATTTGGTGGAAACATATCCTAATTCACAACTTCAAGCGAGTGGCGAAAATGTAGGTTTACCCGATGGTCAAATGGGTAACTCAGAAGTAGGTCACTTGAATATTGGTGCAGGTCGTGTGCTTTATCAAGACCTTGTAAAAATCAATAAGGCTTGTAAAGATGGATCAATCCTTGAAAATCCTGAAATCAAAAATGCATTCTCGTATGCAAAAGAGAATGGCAAATCAATCCACTTTATGGGATTGACTTCTGATGGTGGTGTGCACTCTTCACTTGAGCACGTATATGCTCTTTGTGATATTGCAAAACATTACGAACTTGACAATGTATTTATTCACTGCTTTATGGATGGTCGTGATACCGACCCTCGTAGTGGTAAAGGATTTATTGAACAACTTCAAAACCACTGTGAAAAATCGGCAGGTGTTGTTGCTTCAATTATCGGTCGCTATTATGCAATGGACCGTGACAAACGTTGGGAACGTGTAAAAGAAGCGTATGATCTTCTTGTGAATGGAGTAGGCGAAAAGTCTACTGACATGGTGGCAGCAATGCAAGCTTCATATGATGCTGATGTAACTGACGAGTTTGTAAAACCTATCGTTAATGCAAATGTTGATGGTCGCATTAAAGAAGGTGATGTAGTTATTTTCTATAACTATCGCAATGACCGTGCAAAAGAATTGACAGTTGTATTGACTCAACAAGATATGCCAGAAGAAGGTATGATGACTATTCCTGGTTTGCAATTCTATTGTATGACTCCATACGATGCTTCATTCAAGGGAGTTCACATTCTTTTCGATAAAGAAAATGTATCAAATACTCTTGGTGAATATCTTTCTTCACTCAATAAATCACAACTTCACATTGCTGAAACTGAAAAGTATGCTCACGTTACATTCTTCTTTAATGGAGGTCGTGAAACTCCATACGAAGGTGAAGAACGTATCCTTGTTGCTTCTCCTAAGGTTGCAACTTATGACCTTAAGCCTGAAATGAGTGCTTATGAGGTAAAAGATAAATTAGTTGACGCAATTAAGTCAGAAAAATTTGATTTTATCGTAGTTAACTATGCAAATGGTGATATGGTAGGTCATACTGGTATCTATGAAGCAATTGAAAAAGCTGTGAAAGCAGTTGACGATTGTGTGAAAGATACAGTTGAAGCTGCTAAGGCTGCCGACTATGAAGTTATTATTATTGCTGACCACGGTAATGCTGACAATGCTGTAAACGCAGATGGTACACCAAATACAGCTCACTCTCTAAATCCAGTTCCATGTGTGTATGTAACTGCAAATACTGAAGCAAAAGTGGCTGATGGTATTCTTGCCGATGTTGCCCCAACAATTCTTCACATTATGGGCATTGAGCAACCAACTGAAATGACAGGTAAAAATCTTATCGGATAATTCAGACTTTACATAACTATCTTTAAGGAGATGTGTCAAAAAAATTGGCGCATCTCCTTTGTTTTTATTGGAAAATGCCATTTTTTATGTTGAAAAACATAATTTTTGCATTTTTTAAGAAAATAATAGGGGATATATTTTGTGGGTTTGAGAAAAGTGTGTACCTTTGCACTCAGAAAACATCGCGGGATGGAGCAGTGGTAGCTCGTTGGGCTCATAACCCAAAGGTCGCAGGTTCGAGTCCTGCTCCCGCCACAAAATTCAAGGTTGTCTTTTGAGACAACCTTTTTTTATTTATATAAAATCTTTATCTTTGTGTTATGGAAAAACTTTCACAATTTATTAGTCGCGTTACAAGTAGTTCTACTCAATCATTTTATTGGGGCTTTATTCTATTTTTTACATTAGTTCATATTGTTATATATGTAATAATGCCATATACGTGTGATGATTATTGGTATATGACATCGTTGATTGACTATTGTAAAGGAATTGATACTTCATTTCCCTTTGAATCATTGCAACGCTGCTGGATGGAGCATTATGCAACCGATAATATACGTTTGGCAAATATAATATTTACTCTTACATTGTTGTTGCCAAAGTTTATTCCCTCTATATTGTCGGGATTATTTGTGGGGGTGATATTGTGGCAATCAACTAAATTGTCGAGAATAAGTTGGCGCAATCCATTTCTATTTATTATTCTTGCATTTGGATTGACATTTATGTTGCCATGGTATGAACAAATGTTTACTCAGTGTTTTGCATTGAATTACATTTGGGCAACAATGCTTACATTAATGTTGGCTATACGGTTTTGGAGCGACAAAAAACAAAATATTTATCTATCAATATTATTGGGGTTGGTAGTAGGTGCATGGCATGAGGGATTTTCTGTGCCGTTGCTTGCTGGATTTGTTGTGTATACGATACTAAACCGAAGAGAAATCAATCATCAACATGTGATGATAATAGGTGCAATGATTATTGGTTTTATATGGTTGCTAAATGCACCAGGGCTTCAAGCCAACATTGGATATAAGACCAAGTCGGTGCAACTATCTTCTATTGTGAGTAAATTAATGCTGTATCATATTCCATTGTTTGTATTGATATTGTCAATATTGAAAGTCTCATTAAAGAAGAAAACAAGAGTATTAATATTAGACCCAATATTTATTTCATTTGTAGCGATTAGTTTTGTTGGAGTTGTACTTAATTTAATGACAGATGTTGGTGTGCGTACAGGTTGGATGGGAATTTTATTTGCCATGATTGCCACAATATACCTATGGGAAAATATGAAAGGAGTAGGGCATGAGCAAAATAAATCGATGATAAAACGATGTGTAATAATTGCCACTTCGTTAATTCTTGTAATTCACTTTATCGTAGCTATGAACTATACCATGGAAGTGAGGAAAGAAGTGAATTATGTAATGGAACAATATAATAAATCGAGTGATGGACAGGTGTTTGCTAATGTTATTTATGATTATCAAGCACCAATAATCGCTTGGAAAAAGCCTTATTTTGAAATATTTACATACAATTGGGCGATGTATTGGAAGGATCAATATTTTAGCAACGGAACAAAACAAATGCGTGTAATCCCTACTTGTTTATCAGATGCAGAAATGCTTCGTGCAGAAAAAGTAAAAGGAGATAATCCATTTTATATATTTAATGGTTATTTGTATGCACCAGTTGGATATGGCGGGTATGTTGAAAAAGAAGTAGTATATGATATTGATTTTGGCTTAACTAAGAAAAGGTTAAAATGTAGTAATTTTGAATTTACTACAAATATGGGGAATTATTATTATTTTTCATTCCCTCAACGAGCTACTGTGCATCGATGGTTTGGTGAAATTATGGAAATGAATATCGTGAAATGACCTAAATAATGAAAAAGTAAACATTTTTGTCAGTCATTGGTTTTAGAATTGAGATTTAATTATAACTTTGTAAAAAATATTTCTTTAACAACATAAAAATTAAATATATTATGAGCAAACCTTATGTTATTGGTATTGATATAGGTGGTACCAACTCAGTTTTTGGAATTGTTGATGCACGTGGTGTAGTTATTGCTTCATCTTCAATAAAAACACAAAAGCATAATAATATTGATGATTATATCAACGAACTTTATACCGAAACAATGCGTTTGGTAGAAGCAAACGATGCAGTAGGTAAAATTCATGGTATCGGTATTGGCGCACCTAATGCAAACTATTTTACAGGTGTAATTGAAGACGGGGTAAATCTTCCTTGGCCTACTCCTATTCCCTTGGCAAAACTTGTAAGCGAAAAATTTGGTATTCCTGTAGCAATTACCAACGATGCTAATGCTGCTGCAATTGGTGAAATGACCTATGGAGCAGCTCGCGGTCTTAAGGATTTTATCATGATTACTCTTGGAACAGGTGTGGGTAGTGGTATCGTTATCAATGGCCAACTCGTTTATGGTCATGATGGTTTTGCTGGGGAACTTGGTCACACAATCGTAAAACGTAATAATGGTCGTCTTTGTGGTTGTGGTCGCACAGGTTGCCTTGAAGCATACTGTTCGGCTACCGGTGTAGCTCGTACAGCTCGTGAATTCCTTGAAATTCGCAAAGATGATTCATTACTTCGCGAACTTCCTATTGAAGAAATTACTTCAAAAGATGTATTTGATGCAGCTAATGCTGGTGACCAATTGGCAAAAGATGTATTCGAATTTACAGGTAAACTCCTTGGTGAAACATTCTGTGACTTTACTGTATTCTCATCTCCTCAAGCAATAATCCTCTTTGGTGGACTTGCAAAATCGGGCGAAATGTTGATGAAACCATTGCGCAATGCTATGGAAAAGAATATGATGGGAATTTTCAAAGGCAAGGTAAAAGTATTGCTTTCAGAACTTAAAGAAGCTGATGCTGCTGTGCTTGGTGCATCTGCTCTCGGATGGGAAGCAAAGTAATATAAGGGTTATATATAATCTGAATAATAAATAGGAGTCGATGAAAAAGTCGGCTCCTATTTATTTATTCAATGAGTTTAATTGTATTTATTAGTAAAGTCAGAGTATACAAAAAAGTAGGCTCGATTTATCTCGAGCCTACGATTAAGAAATTAGAGAAACCTAATTTATAGAATCACTTTTGAAACTTTGTTGCCTTGCTTTTTGATGAAGAAGCCGTTAGATGGGTTAGCAACTTTTACACCTTGGAGATTGTAGTATTCAACAGGTGCTTCTTCTTTCATAATAAGTTCAGCGCCGGTAGTGTCATCTGTTTCAATGATTTGAGCCGATGGCGCAAAAGTTGTTGTTTTGCGCGCTGGGTTCTTCATTGTGAACGCCATCAAACCATATTGACGAGAGAAGATAATCAAGTTGTCGGCTGGGTCAAACATGATTTGTTCAACACCTGCATAGTTAGTTTGGTCGTGGCCAACATTGATTTCGTAGTTGAATTTGAGTGATGGAGTGTTGCCATTCCATGTTACATCGTAGATGTTGATGTTACCATAGTTGTCGTTAGCAACAGCAAGTTTAGTCATGTCACTGTTGATAGCGATACCACCTTCAGGTGCTTCAGTCATGTAGTTGTTAGTGCCGAGAGAGTAAGCATTGAATTTGAGGTTTCCGCTATGATCCATGAATAGGAATGTAGGTTTGCTTTCATCGGTGTGGTTAGTGCCCATGTAGTTTTGACAAATCCATACACCTTTTTCACAAACTGCAACTTCAACGTTAGAACTTGCAAGATAGCCAGAGATGCCGTCGAACACATATGTAGGAGCTTGATTCCAAGTATCGGTAGTGCCTAATTTGTAGCGAATCAATTTTTTACCTGTTGCGTAATCTTCGCAGAATGTGTACATGTAGCGTTCGCTTCCAGTTCCCCAGAAGTCAACGCAAGTGCTACTACCACCCACTACTGCGCTACCGTTAGTCCATTGACCGCTTGAAGCGCGTGTACCTTGGAAGATTTGGCTGATGTTGCCATTAGCAGGGTTGTAAACATAGATACCTGAGTTAGAATCACTCCAGTCGCTGAGGTAGAGTTTGCCTGAGTTTGCTTTAATACGATATGGAGATGAACTTGTACCTGCAGTGAAGTTGTCAGAAGTGATTACGCTACCATTCTTAGTGAGATCGGGGTAATAGCGTTGGAAACCTTCGGCATAACCTACTGAAGAGTAAACATGACCGAAGTATGGGCTTTCAGGGTCGAGGTCGATTGTAGCACCACCACGACGGTTTTTGTCGGTTACACCACCTTGGTTATAGAATACTTCTGCTTTAGAGCTTTCGTCGTTGTAGAGAAGCACACCCCAAGTGTATTTACCTTTTGGAAGTTCGTTCTTTTCCATTATTAGGTGAACGTCGCCTTTGTCTAATGCTGATTCGATGAAGCCAATGTTGATTACTGTCTCTTCGCCAGTTTCGATGTTAGTAAACACGAGGTCGGCATCTTTAACAGCTTCAGTGATTTTGTATTTGATATCATATTGATTAGCATCATTTACTGATATACTGAAGTCGTAAGCAAATGAACCACGCACAGCATCAGGAGTTGTTGGTTCTGGCTCTGGTTCTGGTTCTGGTTCTGGAGTAGTACCGCTACCTGTAATTGCTTGTGAAGCAGGAGCGTTAGTCACTGTGTTGCGAGCGGGATTTTTCATTGTAAACGCCATGAGACCTTGTTGACGAGAGTAGATGAGCATGTTGTCGGCAGGGTCAAATGCGATTTGTTCGATGTCGGTAGTGCTTGGCACTTCTACAGCATATTGGTAAGAGAGTGAAGGTGTGTCGCCACTCCATGTCACTTTATATACGCTTACATTGCCACCTGAGTTACCAACTGCAAGGCAAGTCATATCTTTGCTGAGAGCGATACCACTTTCGGGTGATTGAGTAATTGCTTCGTTACCACCGAGGTTGTAAGAAGAGAGTTTCATGTTGCCGTTGTGGTCCATAAACATGAATGCAGGAGCTGCTTGTGTAGAGTTGGTTCCACGAAGGTTTTGACACAACCACACACCTTTTTCGCAAGTAACCATTTCCACGTTGTTGTGGCCAAGATAACCTGTGATTCCACTAAATATATCAGATGGTGCTTTGCTCCATGTGTCGCTGTTACCTAAGTGGTAACGAACGAGCATTTTGCCGCTTGAGTAGTCTTCGCAGAATGCATACATGCGGCGTTCAGAGCCTGCGTTGTAGAATGCGATACCGGTAGTACTACCACCTACAACTGTGCCACCATTAGTCCATTGACCGCTTGAAGCGCGTGAACCTTGGAACATTTGTGAGAGTGAACCGTTGTCGGGGTTGTAAACATATACACCTGAGTTTTCGTCACTCCAGTCGCTGATATAAGCCTTTGATTGGCTTACTTTAATACGGTAGGGTGAAGAACTTGTAGAACCGCTAAATTTGTCGGCGTGGATGATACTACCGTTCTTAGAGAGGTCGGGGTTGTAACGTTGGAGACCACCTGCATAACCACAAGTAGTGTAAACATGACCGAAGTATTTACTTTCAGTGTCGAGGTCGATTGCTACACCACCACGACGGTCGTTGTTGGTTGTACCACCTTGGTTGTAGTAGGTCATTGCAGCAGTACTTGCTTCGTTAGCGATTGATACTGCCCAAGTGTATTCACCTTCGCCAATTTTGCTTGCGCTAATAGTAACAGAGTTGTCACCTTTTTTCACTGCGCCTACATCGTGGTTTGAAGTTGCACCGGTTGATTTGTTGGTGAGTACGATAGTTGCTTTAGGAGCAGTTGCAGTGGCTTTGAATGAGAATTTATAGTCGTCGCCACTTTTTGAGAGAGAGTGAGAATAAGCATATGCACCTTGCACAGGAACAGAGTTGATTCCTTCGCTTGAAATAGATGCAGTAGGATATGAAATTTTGTTTGCTACAACTGATACGCTCATTGTGCTTGTAGCATAGTCAGGGTGAGAACATTCGATTGTATATGTGCCTGGAGCGACTTTGTCAAATACGAATGCGCCGTTATAGAAGCCGTCGGTTACAACAGTTTGTAATACTTGGCCATCTTTTTTAAGTTTAACAGTTGCACCGTTGATAGGCATGTATTTGTCGAGAGTACCTGTGTTGGGTGTATAGTAGGTATGAGTGAAAGTTTTTGTAGCATGGCGAAGAATACCATAAATCATACCATAAGAGTCTTTTTTGCCCAAAGAGAAGTAGTCGTTGATACCTTTAGCGTAGCCAATACCTTCGATGCGAGCCACTGCTGGGTTCATGATTTTGTGGCGTGCAGGTTGATAAGTGTGGAAGAATGTTTCCGACATATATCCTGGCACGTTGAGTGAACCAAGCACCTCATAGCCACCTGAACCTGCGAGAAGGTGAGGTGAACTTGCATAGTTTGTCCACATTTGGTGTGGGTTTTCAAGAAGATACCATCCTGCAGCCATGGCACTATTATAAGAAGCCGACATACGGTCATTATAATAGAGTGCCATATAGTTGGTATTAGTAGCATCAATATATGCGTTAGAGTGGATTGAGATGAAGTAGTCGAAGTCGTTATAGTTGGCTTCGGCTGCTACCTCGGTGAGGTTGCGGTTGTAGAGTTCTTGAGTGTCATCGCCATACCAAGGGGTATTTTTTACACGAGAGAACACGATGTTGTTTTTGAAACTACGAGCAGCACCTATTTGGTGATGTGAACCTGATTGGTTGAGTGAACGGTCGAAAGGAACACCCCATTCGATGAGTTTTTCCATAAGACCAAACGCTTTCCAAAGGTTGGTGTTTGATTCGTGGAAACCAGTGGTATCTTTCACTGCTTTGTTAACCAAAGCGAGGTTACGAGTCATCCAACAGCCGTGGCCTGGATTGACATACACACGAATATCATTAATTGTTACAGCCATCATAGTAGTCCACGCTATGATAGTCATCAATGTAAGTGAAAGAAATCTTTTCTTCATAATGTGGTAAGTTTATGATGGTTATTTAGATACGTTTAATAAGAAGAGTTCGCCTTCGGGAGTTACAAACGAAATTTTGCCGTTACCAGTTGATGGATACATTGCTTTTACGCTTGTAGAAGTGAGCACTTGAGTAGTGTTGCTATTAATGTTTTTAGCAATGAGTTTAGAGCTTGTAGTTTTTACGCCATCATCTTTGTGGTCCATACCCACGATGATGTTGTTGTCATACCAAACAGATGCACGCAAAACACCTTGTGCTACAGGGTTGCTACCATCGATGTTGCACACGAAACAACCTTCACCTACTACGAAGTAGAGAATTTTTTTGCCGTCGGGTGAAACTTGTGGCCACAAATAACTTTTGCCTTCAACACCTTGTGGAGCAACAAGAGTAGTTACACCGTTTTTAGTAATATACATGCTACCGCGGTTAATCGATGCCACAGGAAGCGCTGCGCTAGCATTGATAGAGCCGGCATTTGCTTTTAAAGTTTTAGCAGTTGCACCTGCAAAAGCACGAGTGTCGCGAGTAGCAGGTGATACTACTTGGGTAGCGCCATTTGCGATGTTTACACTTTTGAGAGTAGTGTAGCGATGTTTGTCGGTGCCATAATTGCTTTCGCGGAAAATTACGGTGTTGTCATCGCTCGAAATTTTTAGGTCGAAACCAATGCCGTTGTCGCAAATGTGAGAAACTTTAGATGTTGCTAAGTCGATCTTGTCAAGACCGAGAGTTGTTTGGTGGGAAATTACCACCCATTCGCCGCTGTGGCTCAACTGTGCTGTGCTCACCTTTGTGCCACTGGGAACGTTCACCTTGGTGGTACTGTTCACGTTGAGCACTTGAGCATTAACACAAAAACTAGTCAATAAAGCAAGGCTTAGAATGATTTTTTTCATGTTGATATTATTATGTTAGTTAAATGGTTTTATCTGACTATTACAAGATATTGGGGTATTTAATACGGTCAATCTGTAGCAGATTTTTGTATATTGCCCAAGTGTAAATACATATAATGTCGAATCCGCAGTAAAATTAATAAAAAAATCGCTAAAAATAGAGGAAACTATTAGTTTTTAATGGTATCGGTTAATAAAAAAGCTTTCAGCCTACATTTGCATATTAAGGTTACCTGGACAAAAAGTAGGATGAAAATACACTAAAAAACTCTTAGTAGACAAAAAGTATGATAAATACCCCATTGAAAGCTTTCAATGGGGTATTTATGCCTAATATTTTCTTTTAATATATTCATCCAATAGT
>JAFYSL010000047.1 GCA_017559355.1 Muribaculaceae bacterium | reverse complement strand
TATTGTTATTGTAGTAGGGGGTGATTGCTACGGCAGTGCGAGAGTTTTCAAGATTGAAGAGCTTTTTCCACACGGGCAACATCCAGTAACCTATTCGTGCGCTTAAAATTCCTATGCCAGCACCTGCAAGCACATCGTTTGCCCAATGTCGGTCATTCCACACACGCATAAATCCCACTCCACAAGCCACTGCATAAGCGCCAATACCATATCCAATGCCATATTCGGCTCTCACGAGCTCGGCACCCATAAATGCCTTGGCGGTGTGCCCCGAAGGGAAAGAGTTATTATCGCTACCATCGGGGCGAGGTGAATACACGAGTTGTTTGGTTCCATACACCATTGCACACAATGAAATAGCCGAAGTGGCTGTCACTAGCAATCTATCAGTGAAAGAGTGGCGTGCTTTAGCTCCAATGAAATCAAGCCCGAGATATGCAACAGCGGGGAGATATTGGAAATAGTCATCGACGTTGCTGTAGTTGTCGCCACGAATTTCAGCGATATCTTGTCTTAAGCAACGAGTTGCATCTTTGTATCCATTTTCGCTCAATCCTATTGCACCAAGAGCGATTAAGGCTGTGGGGATAATGAGTTGTTGTGGACGAAATTGTGTTGAGGAATCATTATATACCACACTGTCGACCTCTTGACTCCATGTGAGAGCAGGTCGACAGGTGATTATGAGTAGAAGAATCAATGAAATGATTCTCATAGTTTACTAGGTTGGTATTAATTGATAATATCAAAGCCAGTGTAACGGCGCAAGCACTCAGGCACTACGATGCCTTCGGGTGTTTGGTTGTTTTCGAGCAATGCTGCCATGATGCGAGGCAATGCAAGAGCCGAACCGTTGAGAGTGTGGCAGAGGTGAGTTTTCTTATCTTCGCCACGATAACGACATTTAAGACGATTTGCTTGATATGTTTCAAAGTTAGAAACTGAAGAAACTTCGAGCCAACGTTTTTGTGCTGCTGAATATACCTCAAAGTCAAATGTAATAGCCGAAGTAAAGCTCATATCACCACCACAAAGACGCAAGATGTGCCAAGGCAAACCGAGTTTGTCGAGCAATCCTTGAACGTGATCTTTCATCTCTTCGAGAGCAGCATAAGAATTTTCAGGTTTTTCGATACGTACGATTTCCACTTTGTCAAATTGGTGTAGACGATTTAAACCGCGTACATCTTTACCATAGCTACCAGCCTCGCGACGGAAGCAAGCCGAGTAAGCGCAATTCATTACAGGGAACTTGTCGTCGGTGAGGATAACATCGCGATAGATGTTGGTTACAGGCACCTCTGCAGTAGGAATGAGGTAAAGATTGTCGAGTTGACAGTGATACATTTGACCCTCTTTGTCGGGCAATTGACCTGTGCCGTAACCCGATGCTTCGTTTACAACATAAGGTGGTTGCACTTCAACATAACCAGCTTCGCCAGCTTGATCAAGGAAGAATTGAATGAGTGCACGTTGCAAGCGAGCACCTTTGCCAATGTATACAGGGAAACCAGCACCCGTGATTTTTACACCTAAGTCAAAATCGATGAGGTTGTATTTTTTAGCGAGATCCCAGTGAGGAAGAGCCTCTTCGCCAAGATTTGGCATCACGCCACCCTCTTTTTCCACTACATTATCCTCAGCAGTGCGACCTTCGGGCACCATTTCGCAAGGAATGTTAGGGATTGAGAGAAGAATCTCTTTGATTTGTTCTTCAACTACAGCAAGTTGTTCTGCGATACCTTTTTGAGATTCTTTGAGAGCAGCAACAGCATTTTTAGCCTCTTGAGCCTCATCTTTTTTGCCCTCTTTCATCAACTTACCGATAGTAGCAGCATACTTATTGAGTTCAGCAGCTTGGTTATCGTTGTTGAGTTGAAGTTCGCGACGTTTGCCGTCGAGTTCGAGGATTTTATTTATACCTTCGTTACCATCAAAACCCTTTACAGCAAGGCGGCTGATGATATATTGAGGATTTTCTTTAATTTGAGCAATAGTAAGCATATATTGTTGTAATTTATTATCTGATTAACCTAAAAGTTCTTTTACTTTAGCCGAAATCATGCGACCATCAGCGCGACCAGCGAGAGATTTGCTTGCAACGCCCATCACCTTACCCATCTCTTTAGCCGATGTAGCACCCACTTGTTCGATGATTTTTTTCAATTCAGCCACAAGTTCCTCTTCGCTCAATTGTTTTGGAAGATACTCTTCGATTACAGTAGCTTCAGCGAGTTCAGCTTCGGCGAGTTCAGGACGATTTTGCTCTTCGTAGATGCGTGCACTCTCTTTGCGTTGTTTCACCATTTTCACCAACACCTTCATCGCAGCATCATCGCTCAAAGTGCCATCACCACCTTTAGCAGTTTTTGCTTCGAGAAACTCTTTTTTAATACCACGGAGAGCCTCGAGACGCACTTTGTCGCGAGCCAACATAGCAGCCTTAATATCGGCACCTATTTTGTCAAATATATCCATAGTTCTCAGTTTTTTATTTCTAATCTGCAAAGATAGTGCAAATTGAGAGCAATTCAAAAATAAAATTCATTTTAATTTTTGATATTGCCGAAATGCCACCTATCTAAGACGTTAGTCAACGATAGTACAAGCTATGCCCTATTTTTAATTTTTCAATAACGAATACAGTTTCTAAAGTTTATTTTTAACAGCAATCATTATAACTTTTATTAGCGTTCCCTTACCTTTTAACTTTTAGACGCTCAATAACGTGATTCAAATCGGGATTGTATTTAATAACTATGTATTAAACAGGTTGAATAATAGCGTTGTGTAGCCTAATGTGCCTATTTTATTTTCGTTACATTTTAACGTAACACTATTGCATGACGATACAAATATTTTTAACTTTGTACTTACAATACTAAAACTTTATAGCTTATGAATAAATGTTTACTTTCTATTTTATGCTTAGTCTGCTTTTTTGTAGCCAATGCTGAACAAGTTGCATTTGTCGCTGATGGCGCTAGTTATGAAGGAACTGCCTTTAAGGTATCTGTAGCTAATGGCTCTGCTGGTAATATTGTAGGATTATCATTTGGAAATGATGATGTTAAGATTACTCACAAAAAAAATAATTCAAATAAATCTAATGTAACTTCATCTGCGGTTCGTTGGTATCAGGGAGATGTTTTTATGGTAACTCCAACAAATGGGATTACTATAACAAAAATTGAAGTATGTATTGCTAGTGGTTCAAAAGGTGCGTTTACTGCAAATATAGGTTCGGTTTCTGGAACTGGAACTTCTGTAGGAAGTTTTGTTTCATGGGAGGGGAATTCTTCGGAAGCATTTGATTTAACGGCAACAAAACAAGTTCGATTCTCGTATATGGTTATTACTTATTCAAAAAGCGTTGCAACACAGACAAATACCCCTATTATCACCCCCAATGGAGGAGAAATTACTTCTGATACAGAAATTTCTATTGCTTGTACTACTGAAGGAGCCTCAATTTATTATACAATTGATGGAACGAAACCATCTGCATCTTCAACTCTCTATGAAGGTCCATTCACTCTCTCCAAAGAATGTACTGTTAAAGCTATTGCAATTGCTAAAGATTTGGAAGCAAGTGCTATAACCGAAGCTATATTTACATTAATTGATAAGGATATTAAAGTTGCTACATTTGACTTTACTACCCCTGCTTCTTTGAATCCTGCTCAAGAAACTCCTGCGCCAGGTAAAAATATCAATATTAATGATATTGTATTTTCCTCTAATGCAGTAACATTAGTCTGTGCTAAAAATGGAGCAACAACAAACTGTCGTATTTGGGGGAAATCTGAAGGAACCGATTTGCGTACTTATAAAAATTCAACAATAACTATCTCTGCAAATAATGCAAATATCACAAGCATTGAGTTTGTAGGAAGTAAAGTAGATAATACTTATTATACCGTAGATTCGGGAGAAATGACGGTCAAGGTATGGACTGCTACGGAGGAGGTTTCATCTGTTGTTTTTTCTACCATTGAAAATGCTTATATTAATACTATCACTATTACATATAACACTAATTACAATTATATAGAAAGTATTGAGGCTGAAAATGAAACTTTTGCTACTTACTACAACCTCCAAGGAGTAAAAGTAGACAGTCCTACAAATGGCATTTACATCAAAGTCCAAGGCTCAAAAGCCTCTAAAATATATGCTAAATAACTAAGAATGATGAGTTGAAAATTGTAGAAACATGGCGCATGCTATGTTTTAAGGTTGTGGGTATTTATGGTAATGATGTCAAATTTATTGAATTTATGTCAACACATGTAATTTTTCAAAAAGAAATAAAGCTTTATTTCCCACTCTCATTTTTATTATATTTGATTTGCAGTGAAATATAAATAACTTAAAAATTATCATTATGAAGTATAATCTAAAGAAAATGCTAATAGCAATAGTAGTGCTATTGTTCAGCACAACTACATTTGCCCACGACTTTGAAGTCGACGGCATTTATTACAATTACCTTGACCAGTCAGCTAAAACTGTCT
Organism: Muribaculaceae bacterium; assembly: GCA_017559355.1. Taxonomy (GTDB): domain Bacteria; phylum Bacteroidota; class Bacteroidia; order Bacteroidales; family Muribaculaceae; genus RGIG4079. Next base: position 2,485 of record JAFYSL010000047.1, on the reverse strand, counting down.
CTGTTACTTATAAGGGTGATTCTTATAGTAGTTATTCCAATGAATACACTGGTGCTATTTCAATTCCAGCATCAGTAACATATAACGGCTTTACTTATTCTGTAACCTTGATTGACTCTGAGGCATTCGAATTTTGTAATGAATTAACCGAAATAACTATCCCAAACTCTGTGACATCGATTGGTAACTATGTCTTCTATAGTTGTAGTAGCTTAACCAAAGTAACGATAGGCAATTCCGTAACCTCGATAGGCAACTATGCATTCTATAAATGCAGTGGCTTGATCTCAGTAACTATTCCAAATTCCGTAACAACCATTGGCTACGATGCTTTTTCTGGTTGCACTGAATTGAATGAAGTTAATTATAATGCAGAGAATTGTACAATTTCTTATCCATTATTCGGTGGTTGTTCTAATCTTAAAACGCTTAATCTTGGAAATGAAGTAAAAACTATACCAAGTTATGCGTTCAAATATTGCAATGATTTGACGAAAGTAACAATAGGTAATTCCGTAACCTCAATTGGCAACTCGGCGTTTTATGGTTGTACTAGCTTGACCGAGGTAAATATTCCCAATTCGGTAACATCTATTGACAACTATACGTTCTATAGTTGCACTGGATTAACAAAGATAACAATAGGTAATTCTGTAACCTCAATTGGAGATAATACGTTCATTGGTTGCGATAACCTAAAATTAGTAATCAATTTATCTAACCTCACACTTAATAAAGGTTCGTCGGATTATGGATACGTAGCATATTATGCCAATCAAGTCGTAAACGCGCAAAATGGCTATATAGTAGACGATTTTGTATTCTATAAAACCGATGAAGCAAATACATTGGTTGCATATCTTGGCAACGATGATAAATTAATATTGCCAACTAATTTTAAAGGAGAAAATTATATAATTGGCAACTCGGCGTTCTATGGTTGCTCTGGATTGCGCGAGGTCACTATTCCCAATTCCGTAACCTCAATTGACTCGGAAGCGTTCTATGGTTGTAACGGTTTAAAAACTATAGTTTCTCTTAATACTACTCCTCCTTCATGCACAAATAATTCATCCTTTGCCAACAGTAACTATTCAAATGCAACATTATTTGTTCCGAAAAACTCCTTTGCTAAATATTTTATTGATGATGTGTGGGGACAATTCTCAAATATCAAGAAGATTGAAACTTTACTTTCTTCAATTAAGTTAGATAACTCTTCGATTGAATTAGTTAAAGGTTCAACTACAATACTCTCTGCAACAGTTGCTCCCTCCGATGCTACAATAAAAGACATAGTATGGGAAAGTAGTAATTCTAACATTGTAAAAATTGACCAAACTGGAAAAGTTACTGCATTATCCCCAGGCACAGCAATTATTACAGCAACAGCTATTGATGGTAGTGAAGTTTCAGCTTCTTGTATAGTTTTAGTAAAAGCAATTGAGGCACAATTGTTATCAATTTCACAATCAGAAGCAAATATAGTTGTAAATAACACAATTGATTTATATTGTACAATATTACCCGAAAATGCAAGTAATAAAACAGTTACATGGCAAACAAGTAATAGCAATATTGCCTCAATAACGCAGAATGGAGATAATTCGATAAAGGTAACAGGCGTTTCGCCAGGAGTTGCAACCATAATTGCAACAACCAACGATGGTACAAACTTGACTGCAATGTGCAAAGTGATTGTTACATCGGGGGTATCTATATTGCTATCTCAAACCGAAGCAAAACTTTCTATAAATGATATTATGACATTGACTTATACTATTACACCATCAGATATTTCAGTTGAATGGTCAACAAGTGATAGCAACATTGCATATATTAGGATAAATTCAGACAACTCCGTTACAGTTGTTGGAGTAAACAATGGTGTTGCGACTATTACTGCCACAGCAAATGATGATTGGAGGACTTCAGCGTCTTGCTTGATAACTGTGGGTACAGGTGTTAGTGGAGTAGAAAGTCTAACAGACGACAATAACGCAATAGAAGTCGCCCGCTATGATATTCATGGTCGTTTACTCTCAGAACCAACAAAAGGTATTAATATCATCAAAATGAGCGATGGCTCTACTCGAAAAGAAATCATTAAAGAGTAAAAAGTAGAGATGACAGAGGAAAGATAGTCCTCTTATACATTCTATCGAATGCACTATTAAACAAGAAACCCCACAAAATGCATTTGTGGGGTTTCTTGTTTTTTGTTCTTTTTTCACATTATTGCTAAGCGGTAATAATACAAAAACATACTACTCATGTGGATGTCAACCCCGATGCTAATGCCACAACCAACATGTAGAGAAGAATCAAATCGTACAAAAAGAAATATTGGTGTCCGATAAAAATCAAAATGGGCATAAATAGGTGTCTCAATCGCAGATTTAATGCGGTTGAGATTCTTTTTTGCGATTTACAAGCCCCCCTAATCAAAAAGAGTCAGTTGTGGCGGTGGATTTTCATCCAAAAT
>JAFYSL010000046.1 GCA_017559355.1 Muribaculaceae bacterium | reverse complement strand
TGTCCGATAAAATGTGTACTTTTACCCATGGTTAAACTTGTTTGTCGCAAAACAAAAGTAACCAAAAAGGACTGATTCCCACAAATGGAACCAGTCCTAATTTTTATTCCCTAAAAAAAGTTTTATCGGACAGCAATAAAAAAGAAATTACACACAAAGATGATAGCACCTTTGTGTGTAATGCTTATTTAGAATTAGTCATTAAAATTAATCAATTCAAGACTTTTAATTACTTATAGTGGATAGGTATTTCGCGATCTATACTATGGTCGAGCGAAATGAGTGTTTCGGTTCCTGTTACTCCATGAATCATCTGAATTTTGTTGTTGAGCAATTCCATCAAATGTTCGTTGTCACGAGCATATAATTTGATGAGCATTGTGTAAGGACCAGTTGTGAAGTGGCATTCTACGATTTCAGGTATTTTTTCTAATTCAGGTACTACGTCTCGATACATTGCACCACGCTCAAGATTCACACCTATGTAAGTACAAGTGCGATAACCAAGAATTTTTGGGTTTACATGATATCCCGATCCAGTAATAACATCAAGGTCAATCATACGTTGAATGCGTTGATGTATTGCAGCACGCGACACACCACATTCGGTTGCAACGTCCTTTGATGCTATACGAGCATTACGCATTACAATTTCTAAAATCTTTCTATCAAGATTGTCAATTTTTTCCATGAGTATGAGTAAATGTTAAATAGAATTTTATGACAAAATTATAAAAAAAAATAGAAAAAGAAACATTTTGCTATTAAAAATATCACTTTTCCTATTTTTATGCCATTAAATCAGCCTTTTTAGGGGCTAATTTGAGTATTTTCTCCCTTATGGGATCAAAATTTATTATTTTACCACTTTGCCAGGAATTCCTGCAGGTTTGCTTTCGTTGTTGATTTCAGTTACTTCAACTTCGAAAACAAGCATTTGGTTACGACCGATACCAGCAGCTGGTTGACCATGAACACCATAGCCAAGTTTGCCAGGGATATAAAGAATGGCTTTACCACCTTTGCCAAGTAATTTAAGACCTTCAGCAAAACCAGGGACAACGCCTCTTACAGGGAATTCACGAGCTTCACCTTTTGAATCATCAAATACAGTACCATCAGTGAGGCTACCCACATATTTTACTTTTACATAATCTTCGTCGGTAGCTTTAGCACCTTCACCTTCGTTGATGATTTTGTAAGAAAGACCACTTTCGGTAGTTTTGATTTCTGGGTCTTCTTGTTTTTTGTTATTAATGAAAGCTTCGCCAGTTTTTACACCTTGGATAGCTTCAGGAGAGTTTTCTAAAGCTTCCATTTGTTTGCGTTGTTGTTCAGCTTGAAGCAAACCTTCCATTTCTTGGATAGTTTTGTGATAGAGGCTGATTTCTTCCATTTTTGCAGAGTCGGCTTTAAGAGCTTTTTTGAGTTGCTCAAGAACGAGTTTGCGGTCGATATTAGCACCCATTTTTTCAAAGTGTTGAATTTGGCTCATGAGTTGCATACCAATAGAAAGACCAGCTGTTCTACCTACATTAGCAGTATCGATAGAGAGTACATACTCAATACCTTTAATAATTTCATCTTTTGACAATTTAGCTTTGTAAGCGCTATCGGGAATTGAGTTGATTTGGCTGCAAATGCCACCACCCATACCAGCACCAATTGCGATTGACAAAGAGTCGCTATTTACGACGCAAGAGTCGTTAGAAGCATCACATGAACCGCTACCACAACAGCTTGTAGTAAACATAAGTGCCATAGCACCCATTCCTAAGATAATTTTCTTCATAATGATATTTTATGTTATGATTAATGTTTATATACTATGATTATTTACCAGCAATTTGGAGTAATTCTACATCAAAAATCAATGTAGCGTTAGGACCGATAGCACCACCAGCACCACGAGGACCATAAGCCAAGTCAGAAGGAATATAAAGACGCCATTTAGCACCTACTTGCATCAATTGAAGAGCTTCAACCCATCCTGGGATAACTTGTGTTACACCAAATGTAGCTGGAGTGCCACGTTCAACAGAGCTATCAAATACAGTACCATCGATAAGTGTACCTGTGTAGTGAACAACTACAGTGTCGCTTGCAGCAGGTTTATCGCCGTTACCTTCAGCGAGAACTTCATATTGAAGACCACTTTCGGTAGTTTTCACTTCTTCGCGTTTAGCATTTTCAGCAAGGAAAGCTTCGCCGGCAGCCTTATTTACTTCACCCATTTTAGCAGCAGCTTCGTTTTGTTTTTGTTCCAAAGCCATGAAGAAATCACGAATCACATCTTTCGCTTCATCATAGCTCATTTTAGGTTGTGCACCTTCAAACACAGCCGACACTCCATCAGCAAATTCTTTGATATTCAATTCTTCAATGCCAGAGCTTTTGAAATTATTACCCATGCTCATACCGAGGGCATAGCTTAATTTTTCTAATTCAGTCATAATTTTTTATAGTTTATAGATATTATTATAAATTTAATATGCAAAGGTAATCAATTTTAATTCAAATGTATAATCCGAAATGCATAATTAAGTTAAACACATTAAAATGAGCATAAAAAAGCGAGCAACCCGTGAGGATTACTCGCCATATAGAGTATTATTGAGTGTTGAGGTTTTACCCCCTCCCCCCTTCGGGGGGGAGTGTTTCGGGGTTTTCAACTTTCAATTTACTTGATATATTCTTTTGAAGCTTTTTCGCCTTGGAGTTTGATGAATACGCCATTAGAAGGATTTGCAACTTTAATACCTTGGAGGTTGTAGTATTCAACAAGTGTGTTGTTGTCAGCTGAGATACCTTCTACGCCAGATGATTTATCAAGAAAGGCAGTTGGGTAAGATGTAGTTGCAGATTCAACAGTTACAGCAATAGGTTCAGCTCCTTCATAATCGGGGTGTTCAAATTCTACTATATAATCACCTGCTTCAACATCGAAAAATACGAATGCTCCATTGTAGTTAACGTCGGTTTTGTAAGTACCCACAACATTACCTTCGCTATCTTTGAGTGTAACATCTACGTCGTTGAGTGGAGCGTATTTATCAGGCGTTTTAGGATTGTAAATATACAAATCATGTTCGAGAGGATTATTCTTGTCGCGCACGATACCATAAATGTTACCAGTTGCTTCTTTTTCCCACATAAAGTAGTCGGCAACACCACGAGCATAATCATGACCTTCGATGCGGTCAACATCAAAGTTCATAGCACGATGACGAGCAGGTTGATATGTGTGGAAATATCCTTCAACTAAGTAGTTTGGTACAGAGTGACCTATTACGATGTAGTTACCAGTAAGGATTTTAGCATCACCCTCTTCAACAGGGAAATCGTAAGAGTTCCATTGAGTGTGGCGGTCTTTAATACGTTGATTCCATGCAGTATTACAAAGTAGTTGACAATCGGGACCAGATGCTCCACAATTGGTGCGATAATAAAATGCAAGGTAGTTAGTGTATTGACCATCGGCATTTGTTGCATTTGAGTGGATTGATACCATTACGTCAAACATGTTTTCTTCTACCTCTTCAGCGATTTCTACCAAGTTGCGATTGAAGTCGTTATCATCGTTAGGGCTAACGCCATTGACTGTTTTGTAGGGGAATGGACCCGATTTAACACGGCTCATAACTACGTTTTGACTCATATCGAGAGCTGCACCAATACGATTTGGATTGCTATTTTCTTGGTTGAGAGTTGGATCGAAAGGACAACCATAGTCAATCAATTTATAAAGCATTGAAAGACCTTTTTGAAGGTTGGTATTTGATTCATAGAAGTCGGTAGTATCGGGATCTTCAGAGCTGATTGGATAGTGACCAATAGAAGCCATGTGACGGTTACTTGGACCCCATGAACCGTGACCAGGGTTGATATAAATGCGCACATCTTCGGGGAAGAAATCTTGTGCATTAGCACCTACTGACAAAAGCGCCATTGATGCTGCAAGTAATATTTTGTTGAGTTTCATAACGCTTAATTTTATCTAGTGATGTTAATAATGAAAAGTTCACCAGCAGGAGTTGTGTAAGAAATCTTGTCGCCAGCTTCGCTTACTGAAGGGTAGAGTGCCAATGAAGCATCTTCAGTGATGTTTTGTTTCACTTTGCCGTCAGCCGAAACTGCCACGAGGCGTGAAGCATAAATTTCATGTCCGTTATCACGGTCATACATTCCCACAACAGTGTTGTTGTCATACCAAAGTGGAGTGTGTAAAGAACCGAGAGAAACTGGATTAGAACCGTCGATATTTGCTACATAGCAACCACTTGATGCGAGGAAGTAAAGCACGCGAGTTCCATCGGGTGATACCGATGGCCACAAGTAACTGTTACCAGTAGTACCTTGTGGAGAAATCACTTTACCGTCGATGCAAAGTTGACCATAGCGAATAGATGCTACGGGCATTGTAACTTTTGTTTCGCCACCATTGATGCTCTTTGTGGTAATTTTTTCAGAGTTTACTGCTACGATATTATTATCAATAATAGCAACCCCTTGGAGGTCGCGACTAAATGGAACAACAGTTGCTTCAATACCACGTTTGAGGTCAAATGATTTGAGTGCAATTTGACGCAAGCGGTTTTCGTTAATACGAGGTTCGCGATACACTACAGTAGAACCGTCGTTTGAAATCTTTACACCATGCATAATTCCCGATTCAGAAATTGTTGCAATAGATTTAGTAGCAAGGTCAAAACGATGAATGCCCGATTTTTCATTTTGGGCCATAACCACAAAATCACCCTCGGGGCTGATAGTGGCTTTGTTGATTGTTACGCCTTCGGGAAGGGCAACCTTCTCGATTGATTGCACATTGAGCAATTGGGCATAACCCATTACTCCTGAGCATAACAATAGAGCCGAAAGTAGAATTTTTTTCATAAATGATATTTTTTAATGATTATAATAATTCAAAGTTAGAAAAGTGTTGAAAATTAGTTTTTTAGGATTGAGTAACGTTTTATTTCATTGGCAAATGATGGTTAAGAGATTGTTAGTATAAGTTTTAATTTGACTAAATTATGAAATATAATTGAAAGTATCATCATTTTTATGTCAAAATTAACAAATTAACCAAAAAAAGCGAGCAACCCGTAAGGATTGCTCGCTTGGTATTGGGATTAAAAGAGGAAAATCTTAATTGAATTGGAAAATCTCAAACAAGAGTAAAACTCTCTCCTTTTTCAACTTTCCTTTTTCCTCTTAAAAAGTTTTCAATTTACTTGACGTAAACTCGTGATGCTTTGTTGCCATTAACCATGATGAATACACCATTTGAAGGAGCAGCAATTTCTACACCTTGGAGGTTATAGAATTTAGCAGTAGGATTATTGAGAAGAATGTTTTCAATACCAGTTTCTTTAGCATCAATGATGCCGTCCATTACTAATGTTTTGTAATGTTCGTTGAGAGTAGTGATAACTTTCATATCGCTACCTTCAAGAGATGTCAAGTTATAAACACCAGTTTCGGGTTTAGCATTGATAACAATCATTGGAGTATTGCAAACAACGATAGGATAGTTAGCGCTCAATTCCCAAGCAAATTCTGCATCGTAAGTGTTGGTAGTTTTTTCGTTACCAGCCCATACATAGTGAACTTTCATAGGAACAACATTTGCGTTAGTAATCAATGATGACCAGTTTTCAGCACCAGTATAACCAATTCCTGCGAGTTTTGCTAAATTCACATCGTGAGTATTGATACGTTCGTTGTAACTTTCCATTTGAGCGTCGGTAACGATAGAAGCTGCTGCATATTGAATCAACGCACGAGTTGCATCTTCATCATGACCTGCACAAGTAAATGATGGTGTTGCATAGTAACCCATGTAACGAACGAGATTGTCGTTGAAGGCTTCCCAAGCCATAGTAACAACAGCATCAGCATGGTATGCATAAGAAGTGTTGCTTTCAGCGTCGAGGTGAGAAGTTGTTTCAAGGAACAAGTAACCTGGAGAGTTATATGGGTCAACTACTGGAACAGAGAATGAAGGATTAACAACGAGATTGCTTTCGCTTTCTTTTGTCAATACCACCTCTTCGCCATTGAAGTCGCGGCTATAAGTAGTGCGAACAACCAATTTGTAAGTTTGGTTCTTTTCTGCGTTGTAAGAGTAGCGAGCGCGTCCGTCGGGAGCAACTGATTCGTCATATCCAACAGCAAGACCTAATACATCAACCGAGAAGCTATTTACGTTAGAGTAAATTTCGTCGGTTGGGTTAGTAGTTTGAGTGCTGATGATGTTACCTTCGCCGTCTTTGAGCTCAAATGTGTAAGAGATATTCCATGCATCAAGCACATCGTCGCTCACTGCAAGAGGATTGATTGTAGCACCATTTGTACCAATCACGTTGGCTTTAGTGATTTCAACTGGGTTAGTTGCGTTTTCAATATCTCCGACTTTGAGGAATGAACCGATAGGCATATCTTCATTGCCTGCGAGTGAAGCAATGTTTTCGCCTTCAACAGGAATTACATTATTTTCGCTTTCACCTTGTGCCCATACTACAGCAGGGAGTGTAAACTCGATAGTAGCAGCTTCACAAGCAGTGAAGTTGAATGCGCGAGTTGAAGCAAGATAAACTTGTGGTTTGTAAGTCAATGTTGGGTTAACATTGTTCCATGTCAATGATTGAACATCGCTATTAACATTGAGATACCAACCATTAACCTCAGAGTGGCTGCAGTTGTTGGTAGCGATAGCAATAGGACCTTCAACAAATGCACCTACTTCGGCCACGTTTGAAGCAGCGTTGAGGGCTTTAGCAGTTGCTTCGTCGGTTACAATTACATAAGAATTAACCGCAGGAGCAGCATCGTTGTCGTCAATGCGAGCGAGGTTGTCGTTGTGAGCAATGTCGAGTTTGAGGTCGAAAGTATAAAGTTTTTGACCTTCTGTTTCTTCGTAAGGTTGACTCAATGTAACATCAATAGGAGTTGATGGGTAGAATGCAGTAACAGTTTTGTTTTTGCCTTCGATGATAGCAGCCGAACCTTCGCTACCTGTTGTTGCATTGTAAGGAACAACTTTGTAGTTGTAGATGCGGTCGTAGTTACCATTGTCGTCAGTTCCGTATGTGAGGTTTTTGTGAGTGAATGAACCTGTTTCTCCGGCTTCGAAGTCGATAGAAGCAGTACCAGCAAGTTCCCAAGCACCACCATTGTCATATACGCGATTGTTTTCGGCATCGCGACGCATAGTTTGGTAGTAAACTTTGTAGTTGTTGAGGTTTTTGCGGTTGGTTTCTTGACCAGTCCAAGTGATTTCAGCATCGATAGTACCAACTTCGGTGTTAGAGCCTTCGCCAAAGCATTGACGAGTGGCTTTGAGGTTTGTTACAGGAGTTGCAGTAACACCCTTGATGAGTGAAGTAGCAGCCGCGTTAGTAGTAGTGGTGCGAGCATTAGTTTTCACTGCATACACGAGGAGACCTTTTTGTTGTGAAGCAATCACGAGGTTACCTGCGTAGTCAAATTCCATTTGGTCAACACGGTATGTGCCATCCAAAGGAATAGCAAATTTGTGAGTGAAAGTAGGTGTTGCACCATTCCATGTTACGTCATAAACTTGAACACGGATACCTGCGTTGCCTGAGTTTTGATATGAGTTGGCGATAGCAAATGTTTTGTAGTCATCAGTGATTGCCATACCACCATTTTCAGTACCATTGAGGGTTGAGTTGATAGCGTCAGATTTGTATTTGAGGTTCAAATCATGGTCAAATACTGCAAATGCAGGGTTTTCGCTAAGGTTGTTACCTGCATAACGGCATTGTGCTACGATAACAGCATTGTTTGTAACGAGGATATCACCGTCGCCATTGTCGAGCACACCGGCTGTAGTGTAACTTTTAGTAGGACTATTAGCAGTCCAAGTAGTTGCAGTGCCGATGTCAAATCGTCTAACATTGTTTTCGTGGTTAACGAACACTTTGCGGCTTGAACCTTCTCCATAGACGTCTACGCAACGTTCGTAGAAAACCGAACCATCAACATTAGTAGGATTAGCGCCAGTTGCAGGGTCATATACCCACACACCAGGATTCATGCTACCATAGTTAGCAATATAAAGTTTACCTTTTTCTATTTCTAAGCGGTTAGAACGGTAATATTTATATGAACTAGTAGAGGTAGAGAGGTCTTGACCAAACAAACCAGTAATCAATTTTCCACCATTTTTAGAGAAGTCGGGGTTGAATTTTTGAAGACCTTGTCCAAGAGCGGTCATAGTGTAGGTCGTACCGAAGTTAGCACTTGTTGGGTCTTTATCAATAGCAACACCGATACGAGCATCGTTAGAACCGTTATTGTAGATGATAGAGTTGTCAGAGTGCATAAGTTCAACCGATGGGCTTGCAGGGTTGTTGATAGCGATAGCCCATTTGTAGTCAACATTACCTTCAAGAGTTGAAGCGTCGATAGTAACAGTGTTTTCACCTTTCTTCACGCCGTTGATTTGAACAGTTTTTGTTGCACCTCCATTTGTAGGAGTAAGCACAACAGACGCTGATTCAACATCGCCAGTAGAAGTAAATGTCAAAGTGTATTCGCATTCATCTTGTTTAGTCATTTTGAGGTTGTAAGCATAGCGACCAGGAACGGCAGGCAATGCTTGACCTTGAATGGTAGATGTTGCTTTAGTTACTGTTTGACGAGTAGGGTTCTTGATTGCATATACAAGGAGACCTTTTTGTTGTGATGCGATGTAGAGGTTGTTTGCATGGTCAAATTCCATTTGGTCAACGCGATATGTGCCATCCAATGGAATTTCATATTTGTGAACGAATGAAGGTGTGCTACCACTCCAAGTTACATCGTAAACTTGAACGCGTACACCTGCGTTGCCCGATCCTTCATAAGAGTTAGCAATAGCAAATGTTTTGTAGTCAGAAGTGATTGCCATACCACCATTTTCAGTACCGTTGAGGGTTGCGTTAATAGCGTCAGACTTATATTTAAGAGTCATATTGTGGTCTAAAACAGCAAATGCAGGGTTAGCACTGAGGTTATTGCCTGCATAGCGAGTTTGCGACACGATAACGGCATTGTTAGTAACAAGGATATCACCGTCACCATTTTGTAGCACTGTGTTGTCAACATAATAAGCCGATGGGCTACCTGATGTCCAAGAAGAACCTGTACCGATGTCGAAACGTTGAACGTTTTGGTTGCTATTGTGCGAAGTGAATACTTTGCGGCTTGAACCTTCGCCATAGAATGCGATAGCACGTTCATAGTATACATTGGTAATATTTGAAGGTGTTGCGCCAGTAGCAGGGTCATACACCCAGATACCAGTGTTAGAACCTGCATAGTTGGCGATATATACCTTACCTTTGTTTACTTCCAAACGATTAGAACGGTAGTTTTTGTAAGAGCTTGTAGATGATGCAGCATCTTGACCAAACATACCAGTAATCAACTTACCACCATTTTTAGAGAAGTCGGGGTTATATTTTTGAAGCCCTTGTCCCATTGCAGTCATGGTGTAGATTGTACCGAAGTTAGCACTTGTTTGGTCGTTATCGATAGCAATACCGATACGAGCATTAGCAGAACCATTGTTATAAACGATAGAGTTGTCAGAATGGATAAGTTGAGTGCCTGTGCTCACTGGGTTGTTGATAGCTACTGACCATGAGAATGTAGCATTTTCGCCAAGAGTTGTAGCGTTAACAGTTACAGTATTTTCACCTTTCTTAATAGCACCTGTTTTGATTGATTGAGTTGCACCAGTTGAAGAGTTGGTGAAAATGATTGAACCATTGTCAACAGCACCTGTTGATTTGAATTTCAACGTGTAAACATCTCCACTCTTTGAAGATGACAAACCATAAGCGTAGTGACCTTGAACGGGTACTTGTTCGGTTTCGAAAAGTGGAGTTGGGAATGTAGTTTCGTTGGCAGTAACAGTAACTGATTGAGTGAAATCCTTGTAGCTAGGATGAGAATATGTCAAACTGTAAGTGCCAGCAGGAACCTTATTAAATACGAATACACCATTATACTCATCGTCGGTTTTGTAGGTTTGTACCACCTGGCCACTGCTATTTTTGAGAGTTACAGTAGCATTGTTGATAGGGAGCCATTTGTCGAGAGTAGAAGAGTTGGGTGTGTAGTAGGTATGAGAAAAAGTTTTTTCACCATCGCGAAGCACTCCATAGATTGTGCCGTAAGAGTCTTTTTTACCCCAACCAAAGTAGTCATTAAAACCTTTGGCATAGGCTTGACCTTCCCAACGACAAGCATCCCAGTTCATCGCTTTGTGGCGAGCAGGTTGATAAGTGTGGAAATAACCTTCAACTAAGAATCCGGGGACGCTGTGGCGGAGAATACCATAACCTTGTGTACCCCAGCTTGATGCAAAAGTCCAGTCGCCTTGGATATTCATGTTTGTGGCAGAATAATAAGTCCACATCATATGAGCATTTTTCCACCAGTGTGACCAACATGCTTTTGAAGCAGCCGAACTACCTGCATTTTGTTCTGAACCGGTATATCCACGATAAAGGAATAGTGGATAGTTGGTTGAAGTACCTTCAGTTGCAGCATTGGAGTGAATTGAAATCAGAATGTCGGCATTCCATGTTTCAGCTTCAGCACCAATGACCGAAAGGTCGCGACTATATGCTCCATAAGTGGTACCATCGTGAGGGTATGGACCGTTTTTCACACGGCTCATCACGATGTTAGTTTGGCTTAAATCGAGAGCTGCACCTAAACGAGCAGCATTAGAGTTGCTTTGGTTTTTAGTGCGGTCGAAAGGTACGCCATAATCAATGAGTTTTTCCAACATACCAAAAGCTTTTTCAAGATTGGTATTTGACTCATAGAATCCGGCGGTATCGGTATAGTTTGCAGCACCATGGGTTACAGTACCCATGTGACGGTCTTCACCACCCCAAGAGCCGTGTCCAGGATTGATGTAAATGCGCACTTGGCTTGTGCTTTTGCCTGCTGAAGCTCCAAAAGCAACCATGAACGCGATTAATATAAATAAAATCTTTTTCATAGAGCGTTCAATTATTTGAGGTTAATGATAAACAACTCACCCTTAGGAGTTGAGTAAGCGATGCGATTAGATTCAGCCGATGGATACATTGCCATAGAGCTGTCGGTAGTAAGTTGTTGTTTTACTTTTCCATCGATAGAAGCAGCGATGAGTTTTGAAGAAGTAACT
>JAFYSL010000045.1 GCA_017559355.1 Muribaculaceae bacterium | reverse complement strand
GTGATAGCGTAAGGGTTCCACCTCTTCCCATTCCGAACAGAGAAGTTAAACCTTACCGCGCCGATGGTACTGCGAAAGTGGGAGAGTAGGTCACCGCCCCCTATCCTGAAAGCCTCGATTCAATCCTGAATCGGGGCTTTTGTGTTTTGGTATAGTTACGATAGTGATTATAGTAGGTATACTAATATCTAAACTATTAATGAGTTATATGGGCGAACGATTGTGAAATAATGTTAACCTATATGCTTTTGATAGATGAAAAATGCACCAATGTCAAGTTGTTGAGTTAAAAGTAGAATGTATGATTGGTTAATAAAAAATAATTATATACATTTGTTTGATGTTTACTAACCAATGAATACTTATAACTAATATAATAATAAAATAATTGCTAACATGAAAAAGGTATTTTCTTTTGTATTAATGGCTATTATTGGATTATCTATGTATGCTACCGACAATCTCTATGTGAGACATGAGGATGGTGATACAAGGATTAGCATTAGTAGCATTAAAGAAATTACATTTCCATCAGGGCAAGTAGTAGTCGCTTTTAATGATGGAACAAGTAAAACTTACTCTACACCATCTTTTATCTCGTTGCGTTTTAATGGCAATGTAGGTTCTGGTGTGGAAAGTGCAATGGCAGATGATACAATTACACTCGACGGAGTAGTAGTTAAGTCATCTCATGACGGAATTGCAGTTTATTCAACTGATGGTCGTTTGGTCGCAGCAAGTGAAAGTGCTGAAGTGAATGTTTCGTCTCTTGCAAGTGGAATCTATATTGTTAAATCGGGTAGTTTAACCTCTAAAATTGTGAAGTAATGAGAAAGAAAGTAACAACAGGTTTAGTTTTAACATTGTCGGCGCTTTCTTTGGCTTGGGCTGCCGAAACAGTATGGATTCATCGCACAGATAATACAAAACTTGGTTTGACAATCGCGAATGCAGATAGTATATCATTGAATGGAAATAATGTAGTATTCACTGCAGCTAATGGCGAAAGAAAATCAATGCCAAATAGTGAAATTACAAAAGTAACCCTTGGCGATCCATCTTCAATCGTAGAAGTGAAATATAAAGGCAATGATGCTGAAATTATTAACCCATTTGCATTTGAAGGTGTCACAGTAACAAAATCGGGTGCAGATGTAGTAGTGACATCAACAACTACATCAGAGATTACATATCAACTATCTGGATCAACGACAACTGGATCGTTTAAGGTTTATTCTGACAAGAAATTTGCTCTAAATTTAAGTAGCGTAAGCATCACTAACGATAATGGTGCAGCAATCAATATCCAATCGGGTAAAAAATGTACTGTAAACTTATCTGGAACATCAACTCTTGTCGATGCTTCATCATATACAGCTGTGTCGGGTGAAGATCAAAAAGGTTGTTTTTTCAGTGAAGGTCAAATCATCTTTACCGGTACAGGTACATTGAATGTAACAGGTAATTACAAACATGGTATTTGTAGTGATGATTACATCGATATTCAAGGTGGTACAGTAAACATTGTCAAAGCTGCAAGTGATGGAATTCGTGTTAACGATTATTTCTTGATGACTGATGGTAAACTTACTGCTTCAGCTACTGGTGATGGTATCGATGGTGATGCAGGTTACATCCAAATTGACGGTGGAACAATGGATATCACAGTGTCAACTGCTGATACAAAAGGTATTAAGTGTGATAGTATTATCACTGTAAATGGTGGTAATATTACACTTACAGTTCCTGCTGCACAAGGTAAAGGTTTCAAAACTAAACAAACAATGACTGTGAATGGTGGTACAATCACAGCGAACATGACTGGTGCGGTAGCGATTGCTTCAAATGATCCTTCATATTGTACTGCTATTAAGACTGATGTTGATTTTGTACAAACAAATGGTACAATCAATATTACTCACTCTGGAGCTGGTGGTCGTGGTATTTCGGCTGATGGCGATGTGAGCCTTAAAGGAGGAAATCTTACTGTTACAGTAACTGGAGCAAATGGTACATATACCAATACTTCGGGTGTAACTGATAATTACGCATCTACATGTGTGTCGGCCGATGGTAATGTAAATGTGAGTGGAACCAAGGTTACTCTTAATGTGAAAGCTAATTCGGCTAAAGGTTTCAAATCAGATAAAAACACAACTATTTCAGGTGGTACAATCTCTGGTACATTGACAGGTAGCTCTGTAGTTGTAAATTATGACCCATCGCACTGTACATTGATTAAATGTGATGGTAATTATACTCAAAATGGTGGTACAATCAATGCTACACACTCAGGTGTGGGTGGTAAAGGTATCTCTGTTGATGGTACTGCTACATTTAACTCTGGTAATGTAACAATCACTACAAGTGGTAGTGCTGCATCATATACAGCTTCATCAGGTACTGATACTTATAGCCCAATCTGTATTTCTGTTGATGGTAACCTATATCTTTTAGGTGGTACATTTAACGTGAAATCAACAGGTGCCGGTGGTAAATGTATTAAGAGTGACCAACAAATCACTATGGGTACTGTTGACGGTCAATCACCTGATATTATTATAACTCCTCCTTCATCAAGTGGAAATGGCGCAGGAATGCAACAAGTTTGGAACTATTCACAAACTGGTGGCAACAACTCAAGCTGGGTAACAACAGGTTCACAAGGTGTAGAAGATATCGCATTGGCTAATGGTAAACTTTATGCAGTGTGCCGTGGTTCAAGTGCAACAGATCACACAATCAAGATTATTAATGCTTACACTGGAGCGCAAAGTGGTTCGTTGAACACTTCATCATGTACATCTGGTACATATAACCTCAGCTCGGTTGAAACTCTTGGAAGCACAATCCTTGCTTGTAACCTTGCGGCAAATACATCAACAAATCTTGTAATTTACAAATGGGATAGCGATAGCTCAACTCCAACAGTCTTGTTGAATGCAACTCCTCCATGTACTCGTGCTGGTGACGCAATGTCGGTAAGTGGAACTATGTCAAATGGTCGCATATGGTTTGCTTATGGTAGCCAAGTATATTATTATACACTTTCAAATGGCGCAATTACATCAAACACTCCTACAACTATCAATTTGACAAAGAATGGTGCTGCTTATGAAATAGCATCGGGTGTACCTTATTCAAATATTACAGTTGAAAGCGATGGTTCATTCTGGGTATCAAGTTCGTTGGCTAACTACGCTGCAACTCACTTCAGTGCAACTGGTGCTTACATTGAAGAAATGCCAAGTGGAATGGTGAATAACCAAGGTACAGATGTGAAATTCTTTACATATAATGGTGTAAAATATGCTGCTGCATCAACATATTTGAATTCTTCAAACACAGCGATTGCTGATGGTGCTGTTTCAGTAATCAATATGTCGTCAAACTCATTAGTGGGAACATATCCTTCAAATGGTCTTGGATCAACACGTAACACTTGCTTCCGCAACTCTGTTTGCACCGAAACAGGTAGCAACTACTACTATGTGTGGGTAAATGTTCCATTCCAAGGTGTAGCATGTTTCAAATATAATGAGGCTACAAGCGAAGAGGAAGAAACTCCTGAAGAAACACCAGAAGAGGAAGAAACAACTCCTGCAGGTGAAATAGCGCCATTGAGTGTAACAGCCGAAACAACAGGAGCACAATTTGGAACTTCATCGGGTGGTGGTAACCAACCTGGTGGTCGTCCAGGTCAACCAGGCCAACCAGGAAGTTCTACCTCAACAAATGGGTCAACAAGTCCAAAAGTAATTAAAGCAATGAATGGAATGATTGTGAATAGTGGTAGTTTCTCAATCAAATCAGCAGCCGAAGGTGGTGAAGGTCTTGAATCAAAAACTACAATGACTATTAATGGTGGTAACTTCTATTTCAATACATACGATGACTGTCTCAATGCAAAATCATCATTGACTATTACTGGCGGTAACTTGCGTTGCGTGGCAACTGGTAATGATGCTATCGACTCAAATGGTTCAATGGCTATTAGTGGAGGCCTAATTCTTGCCAGTGGTGCTCGTGAACCAGAAGAAGGTCTTGATGTTGATAATGCAAGTCAATTGACTATGACAGGTGGCACAATTATTAACCAAAAAGGTAATATGTTGAATATTACTACAACTCAAGCAAAAGTGCCAACAATCAAATATTCATCATCAATCTCTGCAGGTACATTGGTTACTGTGACAACATCATCAGGACAACATATCATGTCGTTCAAAGCTCCTCAAGCAATGAGCCAAGGTTGTTACATCACATTGCCAGAGTTTGTATCGGGTAGTTCGTATAAACTCTATACAGGTGGTACTGTAAGTGGTGGCACAGTATTTAACGAAGTGACAAAAGGTGGTACATTCTCAGGAGGTACACAAGTTAAATCGTTTACAATCTCATCTAATTTGACATCACTCTAATAAGAGATTTTGATAAAAATTGATTGGAGGAGAGTGCTACAAAAGGTAGTACTCTCCTCTGATTTTATAGGGAAAAAGTTTCCTTAAAATATTTTTAGGTGTAGCATTTGTTATTTAGATATTAAGTTTATAATTTTACAAATGATTTAAAGACTCAAACGCGATAGTGTTATGATAATTACCGATGAAGATATCAGATTTATGAATATGGCTGCCGAACTTGCAGAGAAAAATATTGACGAGGGAGGAGGCCCGTTTGGTGCAGTAATAGTACGCGATGGAGAGGTCATTGCCACAGGAGTAAATCGAGTTACAGCCAATAATGATCCTACCGCTCACGCCGAAGTAAATGCAATACGTAATGCTTGTAGCAAAGAGCAAACGTTTAATTTGTCGGGGTGCGTCGTATATACATCGTGTGAACCTTGTCCAATGTGTTTGAGTGCGCTGTATTGGGCTGGTGTGAGCCGTATATATTATGGCAATACTCAAGAAGATGCAAGTGCAATAAAATTTAGCGATAGATTTATCTATCAAGAATTGGACAAACCAAAAGCCGAACGTATGATTCCATGTGTTAAAATGGATAGCAGTCGCACCATAAAAGCATTTGAAAAGTGGGCATCAAAAGATGATAAGATAGAATATTAATAAGGAATAGAAATATAAAAAGATGATGAAAAAGGTAATTTTTGCAGTAATGTCTATGACTATATTTGTGACGAGCACGATGATGGCAAGTGTTGAAATCTCAAAAAGAGAGAAGGCTTCGCCAGTAGATGAAATATGGATGGATATGGCTGTAACCGTTGCAAAAGTAAATGTAGAAGAGGGTGGTATCCCTTGTGGTTCGGTTGTTGTGCTCAATGGCCGTTTACAAAGTTCAGGTCAAGCCACAGAAAAAGCGACGTCAGTCGAAACATCGATTGCTATGTCGAAGATGAAAACATTGCGAAATGCAAAGATTTATACAGTAAATGAACCAACAATTGAAGCCTATAATGCTGCTTGTAAAGCAAAAGTTGATGCTATATATTTTGTAAATCCCAAAGATAAGGTGATAGCGGCTGGTATTCAACCAGCAGGGGCTTATGATGAGAGTAAAATTGACTCTGCATTGATAGCTATCCCCATAATTCAAATGGATTATGAAGATGCTGCTGAGTTGTTAAAATGAAAAAGACTAGAAACGGAATAGATTAGGAATTGAGCAATGAACCTTGCTTGATTCCTAATTTTTTTATCTGGTTGTTTAGAAGATTAGTGAATTCATAGTTTTTTAAACCCCAACGTGGTGATATAAGAAGATTGTCGGGCGATTGTGACACAAATCGTTCGATTGCAATAGTGGGCGATGTGTGCTGTATTACTTTGCAACAAAGAGCGATATATTCGTCAACTGTAAAGTGTTTAATATCATATTTGCCCTCTTCTACATCTTTTGCCATTAGAGTTCCGCGCACGAGTTGTAGTTGATGTAATTTAATTGTATCGAGAGGGAGTTGCGAAACTTTGTCTATTGTGGATAAAATCATCTCATCGTTTTCGCCAGGAAGCCCGAGTATGAGGTGAAGCCCACAGGGAATACCTGCTTTAACAGTGCGAAGAGTGGCGTCAACAGTATCTTCCCAAGAATGGCAACGATTAATGAAATCTAGGGTAGCGTTGTGTGATGTCTCAGCACCATATTCAATCATTACCCAGTAAGATTTATGAAGTTCAGCAAGTTGATTAAGAAGTTCTTGTGGCATGCAATCGGGACGAGTACCAATTATGATGCCATCAACCTTGTCAACAGCAAGAGCTTCGTGATACATTGCCATTATACGGTCGATATCGCCATGGGTATTGGTGTAAGCTTGAAAGTATGCGAGATAACGCATTTCGGGGTATTTTTTGCCGAAAAATCGCTTTCCCTCTTCGAGTTGTTCGGTTACAGATTGAGAAGGTGTGCAATATGCAGGATTAAAAGTTTGGTTGTTGCAGTATGTACAACCTCCACGACCTTTTGAACCATCGCGATTAGGGCATGTAAATCCTGCATTAACGGCAATTTTTTGCATCTTGCAGTTAAAATGTTCCGAAAGGAATTGAGAAAAATCGCGATACCCCTCTGCCATATTAATTAAATGTGAATAGCTTTATTGAGCAAATATGCATCAAGAATTACTATTGCTGCCATTGCTTCAACGATGGGTACAGCACGAGGTAATACGCATGGGTCGTGGCGACCTTTGGCTTTCAAGATTGTGGGATTACCATCTTTATCGATGGTTTTAACCTCTTTGAGAAGAGTTGCCACAGGTTTGAATGCCACGCGGAAATAAATATCTTCGCCATTTGAAACTCCCCCTTGAATACCTCCAGAATTGTTTGTGGTAGTGCTAATTTTGCCGTTGTTGTTAATGAAATGGTCAATCATTTCGCTTCCACGACAACCAATGCCATTGAACCCCATGCCGTATTCAAATCCTTTGGCGGCATTTATGCTTAACATCGCTTCGCCTAATCGAGCATGAAGTTTGCCAAATGCAGGGTCGCCAAGTCCCACTGGGCAGCCTTTAATAACCCCTGTGATAATTCCTCCTATAGTGTCGCCGTCGGCTTTTACCTCGGCAATGAGATTGTGCATTTGTGAGGCAACTTCTGAATCGGGGCAACGCACATCGTTAGTTTCGATGAGTGAATGGTCATATTTGGTGTAGTCGTTTTCAAGAGCAATATTTCCCACTTGTGAAGTGTAGGCATAAATGTTTACACCAATTTGTTCCAAGGCTTGACGAGCAAAAGCACCAGCAACTACACGTGAGATTGTTTCACGAGCAGAAGAACGACCGCCTCCACGATGATCGCGAATACCATATTTTGAAGTATACGTAAAGTCGGCGTGAGAAGGGCGAAAGGTGTTGCGAATATTTTCGTAGTCAGATGAATGTTGATTGGTATTTTCTACAATAAAACCGATGGGACAACCAGTCGTTTTCCCTTCAAACATACCCGAAAGAATCTTCACTTGGTCTTTTTCGTCGCGAGGAGTTACTATGGCCGATTGCCCAGGGCGACGGCGATTGAGCTCTTGTTGCACTCGGTCAAGGTCAATTTTAATTCCCGCGGGCATTCCATCAATAACACCACCCACGGCAGCTCCATGAGATTCGCCAAAAGTTGTTACTTTAAAAATTCTGCCAATTGTATTCATTGTTTTCTTCGTTTTCTTTTGATTGAACAAGATCGGTTATCGTTGCTTTAACATAACCGATTAAATCTTGTGGGTTGATTTTTAGTTGTAGCCCACGCACACCTGCACTAACATAAATAACATCAAAGTTGAGAGCCGATTCGTGAAAGAATGTAGGGAATGGTTTCTTCATTCCGATAGGAGAGCATCCACCACGAATATATCCTGTTAAGGGTAACAATTCTTTCATCGCAATCATTTCGGCTTTCTTTGCACCGGCAACTTTGGCTGCTTTTTTGAGGTCAACTTCGGTGTTGCCTGGCACTACGCAAACAAAATGGCCACTACGATCACCGTGAAGAATAAGAGTTTTGAACACTTGATTAATGTCCTCGCCCAACTCTTCTGCAACGTGGTCGGCCGCAAGATTGTTTTCATCGACAGTGTAGGGGACAAGTTCATAAGGAATCTTTGCCTTGTCGAGCAATCGAGCCACATTTGTTTTTTGTATTCCAGCCATAAATTAGCGTTGATTGAAAATCAAAAATATTTCAAAATAGATATCTAACTACAAAAATAGTAAAAATATGTGGTTGTAGCGTAGAAAAAGGGATTTTTATATTTGAGAGGTGAGAAAGTAAAAGAAAAACGCGTCAAAACTCTATTTTGACGCGTTTGGATATTGTAAAATAGGATTTGATTAGTCGCCCATTGTGTAGAGGAGCTCTTCGTTAGAAGAGGTGCGTTCCATGCGCTCTTTGATAAATTCCATCGCTTCGATTGAGTTGTGGTCGGCGAGGAATCGGCGAAGAATCCACATACGATTACGCATTTCGGGATGAATCAATAGGTCATCGCGACGAGTGCTTGATGCCATAATGTCAACAGCAGGGAAGATGCGTTTATTTGACAACTTGCGGTCGAGTTGAAGTTCCATGTTACCAGTACCCTTGAATTCTTCAAAGATAACCTCATCCATTTTAGAACTTGTTTCGGTCAATGCTGTAGCAATGATAGTGAGTGAGCCTCCTCCTTCGATGTTACGTGCAGCACCGAAGAAACGTTTTGGTTTTTGGAGTGCGTTAGCATCAACACCACCAGAAAGTATTTTGCCAGATGCAGGTGATACGGTGTTGTAAGCTCGTGCAAGACGAGTGATTGAGTCTAGCAAAATCACGACATCGTGACCACATTCAACCATACGTTTTGCTTTTTCTAGTACGATACTTGCTATTTTTACGTGTCGTTCGGCTGGTTCATCAAAAGTAGAAGCAATAACTTCGGCATTAACACTACGGCTCATATCTGTAACTTCTTCGGGGCGTTCGTCAATGAGGAGAATCATAATATATGTTTCAGGGTGATTCTCAGCAATAGCATTAGCTATATCTTTTAATAAGATTGTTTTACCAGTTTTGGGTGGTGCAACAATAAGACCGCGTTGACCTTTACCTATAGGGGAGAACATATCAACAACACGAGTAGAGAGATTGCATGAGTTGCGGCCACTTGTGAGGTCAAATTTCTCATCGGGGAATAGCGGAGTTAAGTGTTCAAATGCAACACGGTCGCGAATATAATCAGGAGTGCGACCATTCACACTTGTTACGCTACTCATTGGGAAATATTTTTCACCTTCGCGAGGTGGACGAATGAAACATTCTACAACGTCACCAGTCTTCAATCCGTGATTTTTGATTTGTGATTGTGTTACATATATATCATCTGGTGAAGATAGATAATTGTAGTCGCTTGAACGTAGGAAACCATATCCGTCTGGCATAACTTCAAGTACTCCATTTGCAACGAGGAATCCGTCAAAATTATATTGAGGTTCGACAGGTTGTTGGTATTGTTGCTTGTTGTTATTGTTGTTGCGATTTTTCTGTTTCTTGTTTTGTTTATTATTATTGTTGTTGTGTTGTTGAGGTTTTTCTTGTTGCTCTCGTCCAGGTTCTCCAATAACGATTGGTGCTTTTGCCGCAGCAATAGCAGCAGCGGCAGCTGCTTCCTCTTTTTCACGTTGACTACGCGGCACAAATCGACGACCTTCGCTACGAGGGAAGAATGAACCGAACGAAGAGTTTTCTTTTGGACGGAAGTCCATACGAGGTTTGTCTTCATTTTGATTGTCGTCTTGTGCTTCGTTTTCCAGTTCTTCAGAAGATGCAACATGGTTAAAGTTGTCCTCTTTTGGTGCGACTTCAATAGTTTTGGGTTCTTCATTGCGAGCCAACGGAGGGAGCATGGTCATCAAATCTTTGTCGTCAACATCTTCAACTGGTGTTGATGTTTGCTCCTTAACGGCAATGTTTTCAGTTTTATCTTGAGTCTCCTTGTTATTAGTTTTTTTGTTGCGACGAGCGGGCCTTTGAGCAGGTGCAGAAATTTCTGATATCTCTTCGGCTTTAGCCTCAGGGACATCTTGCGCGGGAGTTACTGCCAATTCTATTTTTGACACCTCAACAGGTTTTTCCTCTTTCTTTTTTGTTTTGGGTTCTTTCTTTTTGGTTGCTTTTTTATCCTTTTTAGGTGCAGACTCCTTTGTAGGAGTACGACGTTTTTTTTCTGCAGTCGAAGCAGAAGCCATTGTGATTGCTTGCTCGTCGAGAATGCGATAAATCAAATCATCTTTTTGGGTTGGGTCAATTTTCTTAAGTCCCATAGATTCCGCAATCGTTTTGAGCTCTTGTTCGCTCATTGCGTTAAGATCGGAAATATTATACATATTTGATATAGGAGATTATAAGAGGTATAATCGATTATACATATTGTGGGAATGCACACTACGTGCTCCACTTGTTAGTGTTCTGTAATTAATTGAAATTAGTGGGATAAAATTGTTTCGCGATAAGATGCTTATGAATACCTAGCATCTCAAAACAATCTCTAATGTTGAAATCTGATGCAAAGATACCTTGCATTTGCTTAAAAAACAAATTTTGAGTAAAAAAGTTGAGGTGGAAATGATAAAAAATGAGTGCTAAGCTATATTGTTTTGATTACGAGAATTTTTTTAGTTGACTGAGTTACTGCAAAATGACGTGATGCGCGTAATCCAATAATCCAAATAATTACTCCATCTTTTTCAAGAATCCATATATTATTTTTCTCTATGAGAGATAATTTGGCATTACTAAATATATCACTGAGTTTTTTAGATCCATTTAGACCAAATGGAGCCATGTGATCACCCTCTCGCCAGTGTCGCAAAATGAATCGGGGATTCCCTTCAAGAATTTTTGCGTCAAAATATGCTATGTTTGTTGATTTTGTTGGAGCAAATTCATTGGGATTAATAAATGAAACGTCTAAATTTATAGGATTAACCACAGATTGCGATAAATCTATTTCATATTCATTATTAGAGCGATTGAATGATTTAATTTCAGATAATTCAATGGTTTCGCGATTAATTGCAATTACAAATTTAGATGAATAAAAAATGTGTCCACTTCCACCTGCACAGTTAATAATATCTTCAACTTGATGAGTATTAAATCCGTAAGGAGCGAGAATTTCATGTAATAGTGTTTTGGGTGCCGGATATTCAGTAATTAATTTGCTCAGTAGAATTGTATTGCCAATTTGATACTGTTTTTGAGCTTGAGCAATTGCATATTGATATATTTCTCTATTCTCTTTTAGGTAGCCAAGTGATTTTGCCAGCATGCTATCAGCATCAGGGAATGCTTGAAGGATGGCGGGAATGACTTTGTTGCGTAATTTGTTGCGTTTGAAATCATTCTCTAAATTTGTGCTATCTACGACATACTCAATTTCTTGTGCTGATAAATATGTTTCAATATCATTGCGAGAAATGTCAAGCATAGGTCGCACAATATTTCCATTTTTCCATTTCATTGCAGCAGTACCCATAATGCCACTGCCACGCATGAGATTGAGAAACATTGTTTCGATATCGTCATCGCGATGGTGTGCAACCGCGATTGCTTGTGCATTATGTTTTTGTCGAATCTTTTCAAACCATTCGTAACGCAATTCTCGGCAAGCCATCTCTGTTGAAATATGATACTCTTGAGCATATTCGTCAACATTGAAATGGGTAAATTCTCCTTCAATTCCGAGTTGGTTGATGATGTTGTTTACATATTTCTCGTCACGATTTGATTCTTCTCCACGCAGATGAAAATTGCAGTGTGCAGCAATGCAGTTGTAACCTAATAGATTGAGAATATATAACAATGCAACAGAATCAGCCCCTCCACTAAGTGCTACAATAACTGGTTTCTCAATGTCGAGAAGTTGGTGTTGTTGAATGTTTTGTGATATTTTCCGTTCTAATAGGTGCATTTCTTAAAAAAGAATAAAGAATTATCTGATATTGATATTAAAAGAGTAGGACTTCAATAAATATCCATATCATATATAGGCATAATAGTACCTTGATAAGTGTGCCTACAAGAAATCCTACGAGAGATCCTGTGCCAGCAACAAATGCATCATGCCAACCTTTGCCTGAGATTTTCTCTCCGATAAACGCACCTAAGAATGGACCTACGATAAGTCCCCAAGGTAAGAAGAAAAGACCTAATATTGTGCCAATAAAACTGCCAGCAGATCCCCATTTGCCAGCTCCGAGATACTTACTTCCAAGCATAGGTATTACATAATCTAATACAGTTACAATAATAACTAATGCAAGCAAAACAAGTAGTGTTGTGAGACTATAATCATATTCTTTTGTAAAATGCAAAAAAAGTATCCCTAAATAAGAGATAGGCGGACCAGGTAAGACTGGGATTACGCAACCAGCCAAGCCAGTTAATAAACAAACGACTGCGAGTGTAATGAGAAATATAGTCATAACTTTTTTTTACAAAGATAAGTTATTATTTCCTCAAATGAGTATTATAACCCATTTTTTTTGTAAATTTGCACAAAGAAAAAACTAATCATTGCAATGTTAGAAAAAATAAATGAACTTAAGGCTCAAATCGAAGGCCTTACAGCAAGCAATGCGGCTGATGTTGAAGCATTGCGTATAAAATATTTAAGCAAAAAGGGTGAAGTATCGTTATTGTTTAACGATTTCCGTAATGTGCCAGCTGATCAAAAGAAAGCTATGGGGCAAGCCCTTAATGAACTCAAAAATCTCGCAAACGATAAAATTAACGCGTTGCGTGATGCCGTAGAATCAGTAGATACAGTAGGTGAAGGTTTAGACCTTTCGCGCACTGAATCTCCAATTCGTCTCGGTTCTCGTCATCCACTTTCTCTTGTAAGAAATGAAATCGTGTCAATTTTTGCACGTCTTGGCTTTTCTATTGCTGACGGTCCAGAAATTGAAGATGATTGGCATGTATTCTCGTCAATGAACTTCCCAGCCGATCACCCAGCGCGTGATATGCAAGATACATTCTTTATTCAACGCAATCCTGCAGATGTGTTGTTGCGTACGCACACTTCTTCAGTACAAAGTCGTGTAATGGAGAAAACGCAACCACCTATTCGCATTATCTGCCCAGGTCGTGTATATCGTAATGAAGCAATTTCTGCTCGTGCTCACTGTTTCTTCCACCAAGTAGAGGCTTTGTATGTAGATAAGAAAGTTTCATTTGTTGATTTGAAGCAAACATTGTTATATTTTGCACAAGAAATGTTTGGCCCAGCAACTCAAATACGCTTACGCCCAAGTTACTTCCCATTTACTGAACCTTCAGCAGAAATGGATATTTCTTGTAATCTTTGTGGTGGAAAAGGGTGCTCATTCTGTAAACACACTGGTTGGGTAGAAATTCTCGGTTGTGGTATGGTTGACCCTAATGTGCTTGAAGCATGTGGAATTGATAGTAAAGAATATGGTGGATTTGCGTTAGGTATGGGTATTGAGCGTATTACCAACCTCAAATATCAAGTAAAAGACCTTCGCATGTTCTCTGAAAATGATGTTCGATTCCTCGAAGAATTCCAAAGCGCTCACTAAGTAGGGGGAAATAGACGAAACGATGACTACCAAGCAACGCTATCAACAGGTTATTGAGTGGTTTAAGACAGCTATGCCTGTTGCGGAAACAGAGTTGCACTATGATACTCCGTTTCATTTGTTGCTTGCAGTCATATTGTCGGCGCAGTGTACCGACAAACGAGTTAATCTCATAACGCCAGCTCTATTTAGCAGATTTCCATCACCCGAGAGTCTTGCTGTGGCTTCATTTGATGAGGTATATGAATTGATAAAATCATGTTCATATCCCAATAATAAGGCACGACATTTAATTGGAGCCTCAAAAAAGCTTGTAGAGGAATTTAATAGTGAAATTCCTGCTGATATTGATTCCCTTGTAAAATTGCCAGGAGTAGGTCGTAAAACGGCAAACGTAATGCTTGCTGTTGTATTCAATAAAGCTGCGATGGCTGTCGATACACATGTCTTTAGAGTAAGTGAACGAATAGGATTAACCTCCAATAGCAAATCTCCATTGGAAACAGAGAAAGTTTTGTGTAAAAATATTCCAGATGAGATTATTCCATTAGCTCATCATTGGCTAATACTTCATGGACGTTATGTGTGTAAATCACGTCGTCCCGATTGTTTGAATTGTGGACTAACGAGTGTGTGTAAATACTTTCAGCAGGAAAACAAATAACAATATAGTTAATACACCTTTATGGATAGCACGTTTTCGTTTATAATCGAAGTCATCGGAACAATTGCCTTTGCTATAAGTGGCATTAGAATGGCTGCAGCTAAACGTTTTGACTGGTTTGGAGCATATGTCGTAGGTCTTGTAACTGCAATTGGTGGAGGTACTTTGCGAGATGTGCTTCTTGATGCACCCGTCTTTTGGATGCAAACATGGTGGTATCTTGCAGTAACAGGATTTTCGTTAATATTTGTATTGATATTTCGTAAATCATTAGTAAAACACCTTCGTGCACTATTGTTGTTTGACACCGTTGGTCTTGCGTTGTTTGTTGTAATTGGAATTCAAAAATCTCTGGCATTTAATTATCCGATATGGGTAGCGATTGCTATGGGTATGATTACAGGTGCATTCGGTGGTGTTGTTCGTGATATTTTAATAAATGAAGAACCTCGATTCTTTAGAAAAGAGATTTATGCAACAGCATGCCTTGCAGGTGGCTTTGTTTATTGGATCACATGGAGATGTGGTGGTGCTGAGATATTTCAACAAATAGCATGTGCAGCAACGGTAATTGTATTGAGATTTTTAGCGGTGAGATATTCATGGCATTTGCCAACACTAAAACATGACAATGATTAACTTTCTCAATTAATTATTATGCAAAAACGCAAAACAATAGTCCAATTTATTAAATACGTAATAGTGGGGTGTATGAATACTGCTATTACACTTGGAGTAATCTTTGTATGTAAATCTTTAATTGGACTTAATCCCTATTTGTCTAATGCACTTGGTTATATTGCAGGATTGATTAACTCATTTATTTGGAATAAAAATTGGGTATTTAAGTCTCAAAATGGATATAGCAAAGAAGCCATTAAATTTGGAATAGGATTTGGATTATGTTATTTACTACAATTAGGAGTTGTATATGCTCTTAATTCAACTACATTTGGCACCTATGAATGGCAAATTATGGACATATTCACTATTTCGGGTTATGGTGTAGCAACCATACTCGGAAGTGTAGCCTATACTTTTGCCAACTATATATATAATCGTGTAGTTACGTTTAAGTAAAAGAATATAAGATTATTATACAAAAGAGACTTTGTGAAATATCGTAAAGTCTCTTTTATTTAGTCTTCATTGATGTCTTCAACGTCATATCCTATATCATCATCGCCATTATCTGATTGAAGATAAGACATATACTCTTCATATGGGATAAAGCGTCCTCCCATTGATTTAAGGTGAGCGGTTTCAAGTTGACAGTCTATTAAAGCTCCGCCATTGGCTTGCATCCATTGAGCGAGGGCAATTAGAGCTAGTTTTGAAGCACTTGGTACACGAGAAAACATACTTTCTCCAATAAAGCAGTTGCCCATTAATACTCCATATAATCCGCCTACAAGTTTTTCACCATCCCATACTTCTACGCTTGCAGCCCAACCTTCATTGTGAAGTCGAGTATAGGCTTCTATAATCTCATCGCCTAGCCAAGCCCCTGGGTGATCGCATCGTTCTTCAGCGCAACCGCGGATTACTCCATCAAAATCTTGATTAATAGTAACATCAT
>JAFYSL010000044.1 GCA_017559355.1 Muribaculaceae bacterium | reverse complement strand
TATTGCGTAGATTACTTTAATTCGCCAGCCAAGGCTTTGCGAACATCTTCTTTTAGTTCGTCACCTTGTTTGTCGCGAGAGAGAATAGTGCCGTCAGGACCAATGATGATAATACATGGGATTCCTGAGATGCCATAGAGGTCGGTAGGGATAGTTTGAGCATTGAGCATGTTGTGCCAAGGGAGTTCTTTAGCAGTAATTGCTTCGAGGGTGTTTTTAGGTTCGTCCCATACGGCAACGCCCACGATTTCAAGACCGTTATCTTTGTGTTCAGCGTAGATTTCTTTCAATACTGCTGCTTGACGCATACATGGACCACACCAACTTGCCCAGAAATCGACGATGGTGTATTTACCAGGTTTTACAAAGTCGCTCAATTTTGATGTTTTGCCATCGTAGGTAATCTCAAAGTCAATATATTTTTGACCAGGAGATGTGCGTTCTTTTTGTTGCAATGCTGCAATGTAGTTGTTTACACGAGTAGATGATTTGAATTGAGGATATTGCTCAAGAGAAGCCATAACTTGCTCTTTATTCATTTCATACATCTTTTGTAAGAACATGTAAAGACCGATAGGGTTGTTGGCATTTTTTTCGAGGATTACATCTTGAAGAGTGTTGTAAGTAGAGTAAAGCTCTTTTTGTTTATCGGCATCGGTAGTTTCTTTGAATTGGTTTTGAATTTTGCCAAATTGACCGAAATAAGCGTTGAGTTTTTCGTTAAGAACTGAATTATGTCCACGTTTATTGGCAACTGTAACGCATCCCTCTTCAACGATAAATGAACCATAGCGGTCGCCGTCAACAACGAGTTGTGCAAAAAATGGTGCTTCAATAGTGCCTGTAAATACCGCTTGTGCATTTTTTACTATGGTGCTGTCAACTTTTTGCTTAGTATCGTAGTTTACAATATAAGCAACGAGGTCGTCTTCATCTTCGGTAAGTTGAGCAGTTACTTTGTAATTACCAGCATACACTGAAGATGCTGTAGCTATAACTGATGCTGCAAGAAATAGTGATTTGAATTTCATATAATTTAATAATTTAGTTATTTTATACGCAAAAATAAGCAATATATTTACATTTTAGGTAATTTCTTATATTAAACTTTTTACAAACTGATTATTTTCTTAATTTTGTAGACGAATATTTTTATAGTATTAATTAATACCTAAAAACATTATGACTGAAAATGTAAAGAGTATGAATATTCTCATTGAAAGGTCGATTAAGCAAAACTGGGAACATCTTGCTTTGACCGATTTCAATGGTTCTTCATTCCAATATCGCGACCTTGGTCGTAAAATTGCAAAGCAACATTTGATGTATGAACATATTGGGCTAAAACCGGGAGATAAGATTGCGTTATGCGGTCGTAACTCTGCTCAATGGTCAATTGCATTCCTTTCGGCTATCACTTATGGCGCTGTTGCTGTACCTATCCTTCACGAATTTAAAGCTGACAATATACATCATTTGGTAAATCATAGCGAAGCTCGATTGTTGTTTGTCGATGCTGCTATTTGGGAAAATCTTGACCCATCGTTAATGCCAAATCTTGATGGTGTATTGCTTATTAGTGATTATTCATTGTTATTGTCGCGTAATGAGCAACTTACCGATGCTCGCAAGAGATTGAATGAGTTGTTTGGTGCTCGTTACCCCGAACGTTTCCTCCCCGAAGATATTCACTATTATGAAGATCAACCCGATGAATTGGCGTTGATTAACTACACTTCGGGATCTACAGGATTCTCAAAGGGTGTGATGTTGTCATATAAAAACTTGTGGTCAAATGCCCAATTTACCATTGACAATCTTGACTTCCTATTGCCAGGCGACCCAATCGTGTGTATGTTGCCGCTAGCTCACATGTATGGATTGATGATTGAACTTGTTCACCCTCTTATAAAGGGTTGTCATGTATATTTCCTTACTCGTGTGCCTTCTCCAAAGGTGATTATGGATGCATTTGCAACGGTGAAACCAAAACTTATCGTTACAGTGCCATTAATTATCGAAAAGATTATCAAGACTCGCGTGTTCCCATTGCTTGATAAACCTTTGATGAAGATTTTGCTCCATGTGCCATTTGTTGATGACCAACTTTTGGCAAAGGTTAAGGATAAGATTACAGAAACATTCGGTGGAAATCTTCGAGAACTCATCATTGGTGGTGCTGCACTCAATAAAGAGGTTGAAGATTTCTTGCGTCGCATCAAATTTCCTTACACAGTGGGTTATGGTATGACAGAGTGTGCTCCGCTCATTGCATACGCTCCATGGGCTGAGGCTCGTGCAGCATCGTGTGGTCGTGTAGTGCAACGCATGGAAGCTCGCATTGATTCACCCGATCCTGAAAATATCCCAGGTGTACTTTGGGTGCGTGGCGATAATGTAATGCAAGGTTATTATAAGAATCAAGAAGCAACAGAGGCTGTATTTGATGCTGATGGCTGGATGAATACAGGCGATATATGTACAATAGATGCTGATAACTATGTATATATTCGTGGTCGCGACAAGAATATGATTCTTGGTCCTTCGGGTCAAAATATCTATCCTGAAGAGATTGAGCAAAAGCTCAATAATATGCCTTATGTATGTGAGTCAATTGTGATTGATGTAGAGGATCAATTGGTTGCGCTTGTTTATCCCGATATTGAAAATGGTACAAAACAAGGTATGACAATACAAGATCTTGAAAAATTGATGGAAGAGAATGTGAAACAACTCAACCCTGAGTTACCATCATACTCTCGCATCAGCCGCGTGAAAGTCTACCACGAAGAGTTTGAAAAAACTCCAAAACGCTCAATCAAACGCTATCTATACAAAAACGGATAATATATCAATTCCTATAGATGTGAAATGGGTTGCTTCGGTGTGAAGTGACCCATTTTTTTGTGAATGATATTCTTTAAGGTGGAGAGTAGCTGTTTATGGAACTTCGTGTTTTGACTTATAATGAAGACTTATTGCGCTTTTGTCCACCTTGTCATTCAATTCTTTTCCATGTTACCATAACGTATGGGTAACATTGGTAACGATGGTAACATTAAAAGGTTACCTGGACAAAAAGTAGGATAAATACCACCATTGGAAGCTTCCAATGGTGGTATTTAAGTCTAATATCGTCTTTTTATATATTCATCCAATAGCTTTTTTCGATTTTGTCTACTGATACCTTTATGGACTATAGTTTTACTTTTAATATCAGAAAAGACACCCTCTAATGCATTGTTAGTATTAGGCAATCCTGTTTCGGGGTGGTCATAAAATGTCCATAATAACTTCATATTGCGTTTTATGCTTAGGTAAGCACTTCGCAATTTTGGACGCATATACGGTGGTGTTTTTCGTTTTATTCTTCTGT
This sequence comes from Muribaculaceae bacterium, assembly GCA_017559355.1. Taxonomy (GTDB): domain Bacteria; phylum Bacteroidota; class Bacteroidia; order Bacteroidales; family Muribaculaceae; genus RGIG4079. Next base: position 361 of record JAFYSL010000044.1, on the reverse strand, counting down.
CAGTAACGCGTTCGTTCAATATTTCTTTGTTCCGTTTATACCATTCTTCAAAAGTACCAATAAAACTTTCTTTGTCCATTCTTGTAATCTCTTTAATTAGCTTTAAAAGCTCTATTGAAGCAACAATATCTGGATCTTGTGTCAAATATCTGCGAACTATCATAATCTGATGAAATTGACACATTTGTACGGGAATGGGATGTAATGCTTGGGATAATCCCCTCATCCCGTCAATGACAACCCCATATATTCTAAAACCTTGGGATTTGAGCCATTCAACTCCTTCCAAATAATCTTTTATAGTTTCATAGCGAACATACTTTCGCCAAAGTATTTTATTACGTAAGGCATCTTTTATAAC
>JAFYSL010000043.1 GCA_017559355.1 Muribaculaceae bacterium | reverse complement strand
GTGGCCATTGAAGTACCTTCGTTGAACCCATATTGGTTGCCGGGGAGTGTACTCAATACGCCGTGAACATCGCCAAAGTCGAGAAGACCACCAGGAGCTACGATGTCGACCCATGAACCATAGTTAGAATATGATGCGATGGTGAAGTCCGATGTCATAGAGCCCACAGCTACTACTTTGTCGTAGCATGCAGGGTAGTAGTTGCCTGTTGCTCCGTCGTTGCCAGTTGCAAAGAACATTACACCTCCATTAAGCACATTGCTGTTGGCGTTGGCAATGAAGTAGTCGATAGCATCAAGCACATCTTGTTCGTAGTAGTCGGGCATACCCCAACCCCAAGAACAGTTGGCAATAGAAGCGCCATTGTTGGCCGCATAAACGATAGCGGCAGCAAAGTCGCCTTCGCCCGAACCAGAACGAGAATCAAATACTTGACAAGAAAGCATCTTCACACCAGCTTCGGTAAGACCATTACCACCAGCAATCCCACACACACCAATGCCGTTGTTGTTTACTGCAGCAACAGTACCAGCAACGTGTGTGCCGTGAGCATGTGGATAGATGTCTTTTGAGTTGGTACAGAAGTTCCAACCATATATATCGTCGATATATCCATTGCCGTCGTCATCTTGACCAGCTGCACCATATAACTCGATTTCGTTGACGTATACGTTGGCTGTAAGGTCTTCGTGAGTGTAGTCGATACCACCATCGATGATAGCAACTTTAACACGATTCGAGCCAGTGCAAGTTTCCCAAGCTTTGAAGAGGTTGATGTCGGCACCTGCAACACTTGTACCCAATGCGCCAGTGTTATTATAATGCCATTGACTGCTCAAACGAGGGTCGTTGAATGGCATTGAGGTGGGTCGAACCTCATTAGCAAGAGGTGCTGCAACTTTGTAAGTGCCGTTCTCTTTCAATACCATTGGCACTTTGCAAGTAGCTACTTGCACACCTGCAGTAAGACTAAGAATGCGTTGTGCATCTTTGGGATTAATAGACTCGTCAAATGACACTTCGTACCAACGATCGAGACCGAATTCTGCCATTTTTGCATCATGTTTTGTACTATAAGGGAACACTCTTCTGATGCTCGTAGCCTTGATTTGGCGAGTAGAAGCGTCGAGAGTTGTTGCACCAGTGCTCAATATTCCATTAGTAGCAGTAATGGTTTTGTTGCCAACCGATTTTGCTACTTCGGTTTGCAATTTCACGCGCACCACCCCTTTGCGAGGAGCAAGGTTTTGAGCTTGTGCAATAACGATGCTACCCATTAAAATAGTGAGTACTATTAAAAATCGTGAAAAGATTTTTTGCATAAACTTAAAGTTGAATTTATATTGATTTGTAAATAGTTTGTTTAGTGGATGAGGGATAGAATCCTGAATATTTTTTAGATAGAGATTAGTTGTTAGATAATCAAATTAAAAATAATAAATCTAAAAGTGTACAAAGGTACAAAAATAAGATGTAATAAAGGTTGCGAATTGGAAATTTCGCACATTTTTGTATATGTTTGTTTTATTATACACTATGCAAAACAAAAAAAGTTATGCATTTGTGCATAACATTGATATATTGATAGGTTAATTTAACCTATATCTATTTCCCTTCAAGTATTCCTGCGGCAAGGGTATCTGCGGTGTGGATTAGGGAGAGTAGAGGGCAGATGTCCTTTGCTTTGCGGTTACTTGATACCATTTCGCTACTTTGAAAAGCTATATCCCAACTGCCCATGTGCCAACGGATTGCAATGATTTCGTCATCGATGAGGTCGAGTCCACTGCGAAGCAACATAATAACCGACTTTTCACCATGACCAAGAGGGAAATCGGAGTAATCGATATTGTATGATTCTTGAGCTTCCCACACTCCTATCTCATTGCGTGCTTTTTTTACTACCTTTTTATAGATATCAGTTTTGCATACATCGTGGAGTAGTGCTGCAATAGCAATGCTATCATCGGGAATACGACCAATTATATCGGGACGTAATTTTGCCATTTCGGCTTTGAGAATACATGCAACCTTGTATACATTTAGGGAATGTTCCACAAGACCACCTTCAAAGTTAAAGTGGTTTTTGCATGAAGCAGGAGCTTCAAAAAATCCTATATCCTCTAGGTCTTCAATTACATAATCTATATTCTCACGCTCAGTAGCCTTAAGAATCTCAATAAATTCGGTTTTGTACTTGTTTTCAGTTGCCATAGTAAAGATATTTCAATAAATTTCTACAAAGGTATGAAAAATGTTAACACAAATGTGGCTAAATGTAATAAATAATGCATGGTCGTGACCTATTTATGAATAATAATATGTATCTTTGCCACTTATTAAGGAATTTATACAATCATATTTTACGATGAACAAAATAGTTGAAAAGGAGTATTTCTCAGAAAAGGTCGCAAAACTTGTTGTTGAGGCTCCACTTATCGCTCGTTCTCGTCGTCCAGGACACTTCGTTATCGTGCGTACTGGCGAACATGGAGAACGCATTCCTTTGACTATCGCTGACGCTGATATCGAAAAAGGTACAATCACTCTTGTAGTTCAAGCTGTAGGTGATTCATCTGCTAAAATCTGTGCTCTTAATGCGGGAGATTATCTAACCGATGTGGTTGGTCCTCTTGGACAAGCTACACATATTGCCAACGTAGGCACTGTAGTGTGCTGTGGTGGCGGTGTAGGCGTTGCTCCACTCCTTCCTATCATTAAGGCTATGAAGCAAGCAGGCAATCGTGTAATCTCAGTTCTCGCTGCCCGCACCAAAGATCTCATTATTCTTGAAGAGCAAGTGCGTGAGTATTCTGATGAGGTTATTATTATGACCGACGATGGATCTTATGGCACACAAGGACTTGTTACTAATGGTATCGAAAGTGTTATCCAACGCGAAAAGGTAGATCAAGTAGTTACAATTGGTCCTGCTATTATGATGAAATTTGTGGCATTGCTTACTAAGAAATATGAAGTTCCAACAATCTGTTCGCTCAATACGATTATGGTTGACGGTACAGGAATGTGTGGTGCTTGTCGCATCACTGTCGATGGCAAAACTAAGTTTGTGTGTATCGATGGTCCTGAATTTGATGCCCACAAAGTGAATTTCGACGAAATGCTTATGCGTCTTCGCTCTTATAACTAATCAAGAAATAATCAATCACTATGAGTGAAATTATAACATCAGCTCCTCGCGATGCTCAATGGCGCGAAGAGTTACGCAAAAAATACACTGCAAAAGAACGTACAGCGATTACTCGTGTTAAAATGCCCGAACTTGACGCTGCATATCGTGTTACTTGCAATGAAGAGGTAAACCAAGGCTTGAATGCTGAGCAAGCTGTTGTAGAGGCTTCTCGCTGTATGGACTGTCCAGATCCTCAATGTATGAAGGGGTGTCCAGTAAGTATTAACATTCCTGGATTTATCAAAAATATTGAGCGAGGCGACTTTAAGGCAGCAGCAGTAGTATTGAAAGAAACAAGTGCATTGCCAGCTGTATGTGGTCGTGTGTGTCCACAAGAGAAACAATGTGAATCAAAGTGTCTCTACCATAAAATGAAGAAAGAACCAGTGGCAATCGGTTATCTCGAACGCTTTGCTGCTGACACCGAACGCGAAAGTGGCAATATCGCAGTGCCTACTATGGAGGCAAAGAAAAATGTGAAAGTTGCCGTTGTTGGTTCTGGTCCTGCAGGTCTTTCATTTGCAGGTGATATGGCTAAACGAGGCTATGATGTAACTGTGTTTGAAGCGCTACATGAAATTGGTGGCGTGTTGAAATATGGTATTCCCGAATTCCGTCTTCCAAACTCAGTTGTTGAGGTGGAGATTGATGGACTTCGCAATATGGGTGTAACATTTGAGAAAGACTGCATCGTTGGCAAGACTATCAGTTATGAAGATCTCCACGAGATGGGATTCAAGGGAGTGTTTGTTGCATCGGGTGCTGGTCTTCCTCGCTTCATGAACATTCCTGGCGAAAACCTTAATGGTGTGATGTCAAGTAACGAATACCTCACTCGCGTAAACCTCATGGGTGCTGGTCGCCCTGATTGGGATACTCCAGTGCTACGTGGTAAACGAGTAGCCGTTATTGGTGGTGGTAACACTGCAATGGACTCAGTGCGCACAGCTCGTCGCATGGGTGCAGAGGTCGCAATGATTGTTTATCGTCGTGGTGAAGATGAGATGCCAGCTCGTGTTGAGGAGGTTAAGCACGCTAAAGAGGAGGGTGTTGAATTTATGACTCTCCACAATCCTATTGAATATCGTGGCGACGAAAATGGTCGTGTAAATATGATGCTCGTGCAACAAATGGAACTTGGCGAACCAGATGAGTCTGGTCGTCGTTCGCCAGTTGCTATCGAAGGTGCAATCAAAGAAATTCCTGTTGACTTGGTAATCGTGAGTGTTGGGGTATCTCCAAACCCACTTATTCCAAACGCAATTCCTGAACTAGAAATCTCTCGTCGTGGCACAATTGTTGTGAATGAAGAAACAATGCAATCGTCGCTTGGTGATCTCTACGCAGGTGGTGATATTGTGCGTGGAGGTGCAACAGTAATCCTCGCTATGGGCGACGGTCGACGTGCAGCAGCAGCCATGGCTGAAGCACTCGAAAAATAGAGAATTTTATTATTTAAATATTGGAGATGTGTCAATTTTGATTGGCACATCTCTTTTGTTTTTATATGCTTTATCTGTAGAAATAAAACATATATGTATTAAATGACCAACGCCACCATTGTCGATTGACAAATGGTGGCGTTGTATTGATATAAGAGTGAAGTGATTTTACTTATCTTGCATTTTGCCTCCTGCTTTTTCAAGGACGGCTGCGTCAAGAACTGCGATTGTGGTGAGATTGATGATGTCTCGCACATCTGAGTCTACGGCAATAAAGTGAATTGGTTTGTTCAATCCTATTTGGATAGGACCGATTGCTTCGGCTACACCCAATTCAAGCATCATGCGATATGCTGTGTTGGCTGCACTAAGGTTAGGGAAGATGAGAGTATTAACATCTTTTCCTTTCAAGCGAGAGAATGGGAAGTTTTCATCACGCAATTTCTTATTGAGTGCGTAGTGTACTTGCATTTCTCCATCAATTGGCAATTCAGGATAAGATTGTTGCATTCTTTCTACCACTGAATGAACTCGTTGACACTCTTTCTCACTGTTAGAACCGAAATTGCTATATGACACCATTGCCATTACTGGATCATGAGCGAAGTATTCAACCGAGTGACGAGCCAATCGTGCAATGTCAAACAATGTGTCTTCGTCGTTTTCACGATTAATCATTGTGTCGGCGAGGAAGTATGTACCACGT
>JAFYSL010000042.1 GCA_017559355.1 Muribaculaceae bacterium | reverse complement strand
GCTTCTCATGCCGTTTTTAACGACCTTATTTGAGCCACAAAAAAAGCATTTTTTTTACCATATCAATAATATTCTTCACAAAGATATGTATTTCAGTGTATTACAAAGGTTTTATCCTACTTTTTGTCCACCTTGCCTAAATAACTTTTTACTCCAAAATAGTCTTAAACAAAATAAGCGAAGTTACTAACAACTTCGCTTAAGTCTATATATCTTACAACTGATTAATATTTCAACAGCTTTAATTTTAATTCAATCCAGCTCTAATACTCCTCATTTGATGACATTTCAGTGATTGCTTTGCGTTGGTGAGTGCGATGTGTGTCGGTGGCATATCCAAGCGACACTACCATTAATACGCGTTTTGTGCGTGGAATTTTGAGTAACTGACGTAGTTTCTTTTCGTCAAACCACCCAAGTATACATGAACCCAATCCCTCTTGCGTTGCTGCTAAAGTGATATGTGATGACACGATGCCGCAATCTATTAAAGGGAAGTGTTTGTTTTTTATCCAACCTCCCAGGCGTGCCGTAAAGTTGGGCGACTCTTGCACTATAACGATAAATGCTGTTGCTTGGTCAACCCATCGATTCATGCCAATAGATGTCAACGCCTCAGCTACTTGACCACGACGTTCTTTATCAGTTACTGTTATAAGATGCCATGGTTGAGAATTGCAAGCCGAGGGGGCCAAGCGAGCAGCCTCAATGATGCGCGCAAGTTTGTCGGGCTCCACATCTCGAGTAGAGTCGTAGGCACGGCAACTCTGACGCTCCTCAACCAATTGATAAAAATCCATCTTGATGATTATTATTTGTTTTGAAATTCCATCAAACGGCTCAAATATTTGCCAATGATGTCAAATTCAAGATTTACTCTAGTTCCTGCTACAATATTTTTGAAATTAGTGTGTTCAAAAGTGTAAGGGATAATTGCCACACGGAAACTATCACGTTCAGAGTTACACACTGTTAGACTCACACCATTAACAGTTACCGAGCCCTTTTCTACTGTAACATAACCCTTTGAAGCCATTGCAGGGTCAACCTCATAAACAAATTTATAGTAGTGGCTACCATCGGCTTCCTCAACGCTTTCACACACTGCAGTGCAGTCGACATGACCTTGCACAATGTGTCCGTCAAGACGACCATTCATCAACATACTACGTTCGAGGTTTACCAAATCTCCCACTTTCAAACCACCAAGATTGCTGCGGTCGAGAGTTTCTTGAATTGCAGTTACAGTATAACTATTATCATCGTTTAACGACACCACTGTAAGACACACACCATTGTGCGCTACCGATTGGTCGATTTTTAATTCGTTTACAAACGAGCAAGTCAACGATAAGTGAACATTACCACCATCGCGCTCAATAGCTACTACTCGAGCAGCCTCTTCAACTATTCCTGAAAACATATTTTTTCTTTTATCGTTTATTTATAATGCAAAAATAGTTATTTGTATTGAGAGTTGAAAATGAATTACCTCAATCAATTATCATTTAAGAATAATTTTGAATGCAATCAACTACCAAAATTGGATATCTGCCCTTGATTTAGTAATTTTGTGGTCAATATTTTAATCAGTTAAATCTAAAATCACTTTATAATGATAAAATCTAAAGTTTACAAATTTTCCATCGCCGTAGCCCTTTTGCTATCTTCAGCATTTGCTTCTTGGGCTAACGATGGTGTCGTATCTATCACAACACCAACGGGACGTGTCGTTACTGCTACAGCAATCAACGACAACATCATCAAAGTAACAAACGCTAAGATTGGCGAGGTTGTGCCACAATCTCATTCTGCAATTCTTGCCCCTCAAAAATTCAATGGCAAGGTTTCTGAAACAGGTAGCGTAAAAGTTCTCACTACCAAAAACATTGATGTTGTTCTAAACGAAAAAGATGGCAGCATCTCTATTAATGCAGGCGACGACCGCATGGTTAGCGACAATGGTGTGCGCACTGTTGTTGATGGCAAACAAGAATTTGCGTTATACACTTCAGGTGTAGGGTCATACTATGGTGCTGGTGAACGTGGACATAGCCTTAAGCTCAATGGCGATACACTTGTGATGTATAACAAGCAAAACTATAGTTATATGAAAGGCGAAGAGCGCATTAACCAAATGAATATCACAATGCCTCTATTCATTTCTTCAAATGGTTATGCTGTGCTTTTCGACGACTATGCTGCTGCCGAAATGATTATGAGCAACCCAGTGAAATACATTACCGAGGGAAAAGAGCCTGTTTCATACTATTTCATCAATGGTGGTGGCACTCTCGAAGGCGTGATGAAAGAATACACTCTTCTTACAGGCCGTCAAGAACTTCCTCCATTCTGGGCTATGGGATATATTACATCTAAATATGGTTACAAAACCGAAGCTGAAACTCGTGGTGTAATCGATACGCTCAAACGCGAGGGTTACCCTGTTGATGGTGTTGTTCTCGACCTTTACTGGTATGGTAAGGAAGAGGATATGGGACGCCTTGCGTGGGATCCAATCCAATGGCCAACTCACAAAAACATGCTCGCAGACCTCAAAAAGAAAGGTGTAAATACTATCATCATCTCTCAACCTTATGTATTGACCAATGGTCGTGCAATCGACAACTACAATGAATTGTCATCAAAAGGTATGTTCTGCCGTGATTCAGTAGGCAACACTCACGAAGTAACGATTTGGGTAGGTTCGGGTGGCATGTTTGACGTGTCTAATCCCGACACTCGTCAATGGCTTCATGATCGATATAAACTTCTCACCGACGAAGGTGTAGGAGGCTGGTGGGGCGACCTTGGCGAACCAGAAGTTCACCCATTCTCAATTTACCACCACAATGGTAAAACGGCTCGTGAATATCACAACCTATATGGCAACGAATGGAGCCGTATCATCTACGACCTCTACAAAGATGAATACCCAAATACTCGTCTCATGACAATGATGCGTGGTGGTACAGCAGGTCTACAACGCTTCAGCGTATATCCATGGTCAACCGACGTTTCTCGCTCTTGGGGAGGTCTTCAACCACAAGTAACAATTATGCTCAACTCTGGATTGAGCGGCATGGGTTATATGAGCCACGACGTTGGTGGTTTCGCTATCGACCCTGAAAATCCTGTTGACCCCGAACTTTATGTGCGTTGGTTGCAACTTGGCACCTTCTCGCCAATCCTTCGTACCCACTCACAACAAGTTGCTGAACCATATAAATATCCTGAGCAACGTGACATCATTCTCAGCCTCATCAAGGCTCGTTATCAATGGCTCCCTTACAACTATACCCTTGCTTACGAAAATGCATCACAAGGTCTTCCAATGGTTCGTCCACTTAATTTCTATAGCAAGCAAAATACTAAATTCGACAACGTCGACGACCAATACCTCTGGGGACGCGATGTGATGGTAGCACCAGTAATGACTAAAGGTGCAACATCTCGTGACATTACATTCCCTTGTGGACGCTGGGTTGACTACAATAACCCAACAAAAGTGTATGGTTGTGGCGAAACTATCAACTATGCAGCTCCAATTGAAGTATTACCAATGTTTGTGCGCGCAGGAGCATTTATTCCTCAAGCCGACTATAAAATGGATAACACAGGCGATTATACCAATGATCGTTACACTGTAAAATACTTCCCAGTAGAAGGAGTTAAGTCAAGTTATACAATGTATGAAGACGACCGTATGTCAACTCGCTCACTTGCCGACAATGCATATCGCCTCATCACATTCAATGGCGATGCTACTGCTACAGCAACAACTATCACTCTCAAAAGCGAAGGTACTTATGTAGGAGCTAAAGACTCAAAAAAGATGACTATCGAACTAAATGGCATCACTGCAAAACCTGCAAGCGCAACCATCAACGGCAAAAAAGTTAGTGTAAAATACAACGCTAAAACTTCAACTGCTACCATCTCATTCAATTGGAATGTAGCAAATGAAGCAACAATCATTGTTAACAAATAAGAATCCTTTTTTACTCTACATAGCAAAAGGCAATGCCATGGCATTGCCTTTTCTTATTCTCATATATTTCTAATAATTATATCCCGAAATAGCAACTCACATAAGCCGAATAGCCATTTTTTGCTCCTTCGGCTGAAGGAATTGACATTCTCACATTGGGTGCAATTTTTACATATTTGCCCAACTTCACTTGTGCGCCAAGAATTGCCACTGATTTGTCTTTAGCGACGTTCCAATCATCATTTGACCAAAGATTGTCATAACGAGCAAATAGATCCACTGTCTTGTTCAAAAATGCAGAACCATAAACCGATACGCCATATTGGTCTTTATCTTTTGCAAAACCTACGTTTTGATAGATATTATATTCTGCTCCAAGTGAGAAATATTTGTGTTTATATCCCGCAAATGCAGCCCAATTATACGCATTTTTAAGCCCTTCTATTGATGACTCATTTATCGAGCCATAAAGACGCAATGAAAGACCTTTCACAGGAGTAAAGGTAGCACCTAAGCCATATTGCAAACCATCATTTACTTGCACTTTCTTGTATCCTTCGCCATTTACGATAATTGCGTCGGCACTCACCCATGGAGCAAATTGATACGATGCAGAAATACCAAGGTCGGCACTACTACCAAATTTGTATTCATCTTGGAATGATTTCATAATATAGCGATAACCCCAAAACTTCTCTTGTGTTTTGAATTGAGTAGTGGAAATCATACCTCCATCAAGTGTCAAATTCCCAGTTTTCCAGGTTACTTGAGCATTTTTTATGTAGGCAATATAATGATAATCGTCAACTTTCGATGGCTTGCCAACATCCATTACTGCCTTTATTTGCAATCCTTTGCCAAGTGAATATTGATAACCTAAATAACTACGATCAAGTTCAAAACCTCGGTCGTCATTATTTTCACCAAATCCAGAGTGAACATTGGCAAACACTTGAATAATTGCCTTGCCTTTAGGCTCTTCAGCAGCCTCCTGTGCCATTGCATTTGCACCCATCAACACAATGCCACTCAATAACAATAATATTTTTTTCATCATTTAAATTGTCAAATTTAACACTGCAAAGGTAACTGAATTTTTCATTAAAAACACAATAATAAAAAATCATCTATAAATAAATGGCAGTGAAACTTATTTTTCCACTGCCATTTCAACAAATATTGTTTTATCCCATTTTTCCTGTTAGATAAGCCTTTGTGCGTTCGTCTGTGGGATTTGAGAACATTGTTTCGGTATCACCATACTCTACAAGTTCTCCCAAATACATAAACATCGATTTTGAAGAGATGCGCTTTGCTTGACCCATATTATGTGTTACAATGAGAATTGTAACCTCTTTCTGCAATTCCAATAAAAGTTCTTCAATATGCTTTGTTGCAATAGGGTCAAGAGCCGAAGTAGGTTCGTCCATCAACAACACATCGGGTTTCATCGCTAAAGCACGAGCGATACATAGTCGTTGCTGTTGTCCACCCGAAAGGAATGTTCCTTTCTTATTCAACACATCTTTCACCTCATCCCAAAGTGCCACACTTCTCAAACAGCGTTCGACCGTTGCATCTTTTTCTGCTTTTGACAATTTAATACCATTTAATGCAAATCCCGATAATACATTGTCATAAATACTCATTGTGGGGAATGGTGCAGGACGTTGAAATACCATTCCTACTCGGCGACGCACATCAATGGGTTCCATCGAAAGAATATCTTCTCCATTTAAGAGAATTTCTCCATCTACACGAATGTTTTGATATAGGTTATGCATAAGATTTACTGCTCGCAATAAAGTTGACTTACCACAACCCGATGGACCCATTATTGCCGTAATTGTATTACGTTCAATAGCAGCTGATACATATTTCACAGCCATCGTCTGTTTTGTGTATGATACACACGTTTTCTTAAATTCAAGTATATGTTTTACTGATTCCATTTTTTTGCAAGATATTTAGCAATAATATTCAATGTGAGAACAAACAATAAAAGGAAGAGTGACGCGCCCCAAATGAGATCTTGAAGATTAGGGTCATTAAAGAACTCCCATATCAACAATGGGACAGCCGAAATAGGTTTGTCAATTGCAAAACGAATAAGAGAACACCCGAGTGCTGTAAACATCAATGGTGCGGTTTCGCCAATAACTCTTGAAATTGCGAGTAATACACCAGTAAAAATACCCCCAAATGCCGCAGGCAATTGCACTTTCATCATTACTCGAGCCTTATTTCCTCCGAGTGCTAGTCCAGCCTCTTTAAGTGAGGCTGGAAGTATTTTCAACGTTTCCTCTGTTGAGCGTATAATAAGAGGCAACATCATTATGAACAATGCAACACTACCAGCTATTGCCGAGTAACCTTTCATTGGCACTACCACCCAAATATAAGTAATAATCCCAATAATTACCGATGGAGTGCCTTGCAAAAGGTCGGTAAGATAACTCACTACTTTAGCAAAGCGTTTTTTACTATTTTCAGCCAAATATGCGCCACACAAAATTCCAACTGGAACAGCAAACGTCACTGCCATACCAAGCATAATCATCGTGCCAATAATACCATTTGCAATCCCCCCAGGAATAGGAAGCCCTGCCTCTATAGCCTTCATAGCCTTATATGCTGTGGGAGTAGGTTCTGTAAAAAACGACCAGGTTAGTTGATCGTAACCACGCAATAATACTTCGCCCAATATAGCAAGTAATGGTACTGCTGTGAGTGCTGCAAGAATGCAAATTCCCCACAACATAAACTTATCTTTTACCAAGCGATTTTTTGTTTTTAATGTAATCATAATTTATGATATTCTTGCTCGTTTAATCATAATCTTGCCAACCATATTGATTGCCGCTGTTATCAAAAATAGAATAAGACCTATTGCTATAAGTGATGAAAGGCGCAAATCATCGGCCTCTCCAAACTGATTAGCAATTATTGACGCCATCGAGTTTCCTGTTGAAGTTATTGAATTGGGAACATTATTTGTATTTCCTATCAGCATCGTTACCGTCATTGTTTCACCCAAAGCTCGACCAATTGCCAATACATAAGATGAAAATATTCCCGAACCAGCTACAGGGAAAACGACCTTACGGATAACCTCAGCACGAGTTGCTCCCAAACTATAAGCACCTTCCTTCAAATCGTTAGGTACCATTTTTATAAATTCGGCACTGAGTGATGCCGCATAAGGTATAATCATTATTGCCAACACTAATGATGCCGTAAGAATGCCTGAACCTTGTTCTGAGATATTCAATGCCATAATGATAGGTCGCAAAGTGTAAAATCCCCACAATCCATAAATAATAGAGGGAATACCTGCCAACAAATCAGTAACAGTGCTTAATACAGTCGCTATTCGAGTCCCTTTAAAGTATTCTCCCACAAATAATGCCACTGGAAGTGAAAAAGGAATACAGAAAATCAAAGCCAATAGCGTAGTCATCAGCGTTCCTGTGATAAAAGGTAACGCTCCATAAGTCTCTGCACCTTCAGTATAATCCCATTCTGACGATGTTAAAAATCGAAAGAACCCAAAATGTTCAAACGCATCGTATGCGTCAGTAACGAGGGCATAAACTATGCCCCCGCATACTATCGGCATTACCAATGCTGTTAAAAACAATATTATTTTATAAATCTTATCGTTCATAGGTATTGGTTATCGCAAAATTGCTTCACCATTATAGGTTACAGTTTTTAAATTTTTCAAACTCAATTCTTTCGCCTTTTCTGGAAGTGGAGCATAATGTACCTCTGATGTTATATTTTGTGCGCTATCAGAGAGTATATACTTCAACAAGTCGAGTGTTGCTATCGCTTGTTCTTTGCTTCGATTAGAATAGTTTTGTTCCTTATAGATAATCATCCAAGTAAAGGTTGATATAGGATAAGCTCCGTTTGCATTAGAATTAGTGATGGAACATCGAGTATCGGCAGGGATTTCTCCTGATGCAGCAGCTGAAATAGATGTTGAAGTTGGTTCAACAAATTCGCCTTGTTGGTTTAGAACTTTAGCATAAGCAATCTTTTGAGCAAATGCATATTCTGAACCTACATATCCTATTGAGTTTTTGGTTTGCTTGATTACACCTGCTACTCCTGGGTTGCCTTTTGCAGCTTGTCCATAAGGGAAGTTTACCGATTTACCTGTTCCATATTTTGATGCCCACATAGGACTTACTTTTGTAAGATAGTCGGTAAATACAAATGTTGTACCTGAACCATCAGAACGGAATACAGGAATAATTGCTTCAGATGGGAGGTTTACTCCAGGATTGAGTATTGCAATACGTTCGTCATTCCAGTTCTTGATTTCACCAGCAAAAATATTAGCGATAACATCGCCCGAAAGTTTAAGATCTTTTACTCCTTCGAGATTGTAAGCAAGGACAACAGCACCCATACATGTTGGAATATGAATTACAGAATCCATCTCGCTCATCTCTTTTTCATTGAGGAATGCATCACTTCCTGCAAAGTCTACGATTTTGTCGCGCAAATTACGCACACCTCCACCCGAGCCAATGCCACCATAAGCAACTGCATCACCATTTACTTCGGCAAATTGTTCGAATACTACGTTATAGAAAGGGAGTGGAAATGTAGCACCTGCACCTGAAAGTTCCATTGCTTCACGATTAGATTCAACATTATCATTTGAACTTTCATTATTTCCTCCACATGATACTGTTACAAGTGAGGCAAAGCTCAATAGAGCGCAAAAAAATGTTTTTTTCATAATTTTATCAATTATATTCGTTTATTATTTAATCTTTTAATTAAAATCCAAAATAACAGCTTACATATGCAGAATATGAATTATCAACACCTTCGGCTGATGGTATGTTCATTCTCACATTAGGAGCAACTTTTACATATTTGCCCAATTTGATTTGAGCACCAAGAATTGCTGCCGATTCATCATTAGCGATATTCCAATCATTTTCTGAAGAAAGATTATCATAGCGAGCAAATACATTTACCACTTTGCTTAATGTTGCAGAGCCATAAGCTGACCATCCATATTGATTAGTACCCTTTTTATTCTTTGAATTTTGGAATATATTATACTCTGCACCAAGAGAGAACCATTTGTATTGATACCCAGCAAATACAGCCCAATTATAAGCATTTTCAGCACCCTCAGCAGTTGCTTCGTTCATTGAACCATAAAGACGCATTGTGAGACCTTTCACAGGTGTAAATGTAGCTCCAAGGCCATATTGCAGACCATCTTTCACTTGTACTTTCTTATAACCCTCGCCATTTACAATAATTGCATCGGCACTTACCCATGGTGCAAATTTATATGAGGCTGAAATACCAAGGTCGGCACTGTTACCAAACTTATATTCATCTTGAAACGATTTCATCATATAACGATAACCCCAGAACTTCTCTTGTGTTTTGAATTGAGTGGTTGAAATAAGACCACCATCAAGTGTCAAGTTTCCAGTTTTCCATGTTACTTGAGCATTTTTTATATAAGCAATACGATGATAATCATCAACACTCTTTGATTTTCCAATATCCATTACAGCTTTTACTTGTAAACCTTTGCCAAGTGAATATTGATAACCAAGATAGCTACGATCGAGTTCAAATCCCCTATCGTCATTATTTTCACCAAAACCAGTGTGGAAATTACCAAACACTTGAATTATAGCCTTACCTTTGGGCTCTTCTACGGTTTCTTGCGCCATTGCTGTGAACCCTAAACAGGCAATCATACCTGCTACTAAAATCTTTTTGTTCATCATTTTTTCTGTTTTAATTTTCATTTCTTTTACTTCATTTTTCTCACTGCAAAGGTATCGCCATATTGTTTCATAAGTATTTCAAAAAAATTAGAGATTCATTACGTTTCTATTAAACATTAAACAACATCGTGCCACTCTCCTATTACGAAGAATGGCACGATGCTTTTTTACAATTCTAATAAACTATAACTATTTATGTATAAATCCTCTTTCGAGATCTTGCGAAACATTTATCATAAAATCGCCCATGCGTTCAAATGCATTCATGATATCAATATAGTAAACACTTGTTTGGTAATTTTTTTCACCGCTATCAATATCCTCTATCACTGCATCTCTAAAATTATTTCTTAGAGTATTCAAGCGTTCTTCGGCATTATATGCATTTGAGATATTTTCAAGTTCACCCTTATGAGCCGATGTTAAATTAGCAATCATCACGTCATAGGCAGAAATAACTGAGTCGGCCATGATATTAAGATTCTTAATCGAATCGGCGTCAAATGTCTTTTTATGAATATTCTTTCTTGACAAGATGCGACTAATTGTCTCACCCGAATCACCCAATGACTCCAACTCACCGATAATCTTATACATAGATTTAACCTTAATAGATGTGCTTTCACTAATCTCTTCAGCTGATACTCCATTGAGGAATGTTGCAATTTCATACTCAATTCGGTCAGAGATTTCCTCATATTTCACGAGTTTGCTACGCAATGTTTCAAATTTATCACTATCTGATTCATTTATTGCCTCCTTTGCATATAAAGCACCATTTTTTGAGATTTGAGCAAAATGAATAATTTCATCAAATGCTTGTTCTACACAAAGTTCTGGAGTAGCAAGAGGTCCTGCCGAGATATATTTGAGTTTGAAAATCTCTTTTTCTTGACTTTCGGGAGCACGAATAATCCAGCTCACGGCCTTTGCAATTAACTTTGTAAACCACACTAACAACAATGTGTTGATAACATTAAACATTGTGTGCAACATTGACAATCCATATAATGCTGCAGTACCTTCGGGCGAACTTGATGAGCTTACAACAAAACCATCAGCAGCAGGATTTGGCAATCCAAATAATGTTTCGGTAACATAACCTACCAAACGAAGGAATGGTTGGAATAATATCAATGCCCACACTACACCAAATAGATTGAAAATTGTGTGCGACATCGCAGCTCGCTTAGCTTGGGTATTACCCACCGATGCAGCTATATTTGCTGTAATAGTTGTACCAATATTCTCACCAAGTACCATTGCACAAGCCATATTGAATGGAATCCAACCCATGCTCAACATGATAAGCGTAATAGCCATTGTTGCCGATGATGATTGAAGAACAAGTGTCAATATTGTACCAAATGCCAAGAATAATAGAGTTGACCCAAATCCATGAGATGCCCAAGATGTAACAAAATTCAACACTTCGGGAGTTTGTCTTAAATCGGGCACAGACTCTTTCATGAATGAAAGTCCCAAGAATAGAAGGCTAAATCCTACTATAAGTTCTCCTATATTTTTACGATTACCTTTTTTAGAATTAGAGAAAAGGAAGCCCAAAAGCATCAATGGCACTGCAAGAATTGAGATATCAGCCTTAAACCCTAACCATGATACCATCCATGCTGTTACGGTAGTACCAATATTGGCACCCATAATCACGCCAATTGCCTGATTTAAAGTCAATAGTCCGGCATTAACAAAACTCACAACCATTACAGTTGTTGCCGATGACGATTGTATAATTGAAGTAACTCCCAACCCAGTCATTACGCCTTTGAATGGATTTGAAGTCATTGCAGATAAAAAGCCTCTTAATCTATCGCCAGCAGCTTTTTGCAATCCCGAACTCATTAAGTTCATACCGTAAAGGAACATTCCTAATGCTCCTAACAATGTAAATAATTGTAATATACTCATATTTTTATAAATAAATTTTCGACTGCAAAGGAATAACAAATATGTTTCATAAATATTTCAAAATATTACATTTTTATTAAATCTTACGTTACATTGCTTTTGACTCAAATATTCTCTCTACTTTTGCAGTAGAAATTACATTAAAGAGATATGACTACCGAACGCTTATTGATAGTTGATGACGAGGAAACTCTATGTGAGGTGCTGAAACTTAATCTTGAAAACGAAGGTTATGATGTAGATATCGCATTCAGTGCCGAGCAAGCGTTGACTCTCGATTTAAAAAACTATTCACTTATACTTCTTGATATAATGATGGGGGAAATAAGTGGCATCAAGATGGCAAAAATGCTTAAAAGTGATGTGATGACCGCAGATATTCCTATTATATTTTGCACTGCTCGCGACACCGAAGATGATATGATTTTAGGTCTTAATCTCGGTGCCGACGACTATATTATGAAGCCTTATACCGTGCGAAATGTAATAGCACGAGTGAAAAGTGTATTACGACGCACTGCAAAGCAAAAAGTATCTATTGCAACGCCCGAAAAAAACAATATGCTACAAGTTGAAGAATTGAAACTTGATTTGGAATTTAAACGTTGCATAGTAGATGGAGAAGAAGTAAAACTTGCAAAAAAAGAATTTGAATTGCTTGCTTATCTTATTTCTCATCGAGGTAAGATATTGTCGCGCGAGCAGATTTTAAGCAAAGTGTGGAGCGACGAAGTCATAGTATTGGATCGCACTATCGACGTAAACATCACTCGATTACGTCAAAAAATAGGTGAATATGGGAAATACATTATAACACGATCAGGCTACGGATATGGGTTCAAAGATTAGAAAACTATCATACAACAACAAACTATTCCTTGTGGTGCTTCTATTTATATGGGGCATCATTGCGAGTATTCTCGTGTTTCAATACTATCGTGAGAAACAATACAAAACCGAGTCGCTTAATGCTCAACTTCAAATCCACAACCAATATCTCATCAATGCAATAGAATCGGGTGAAGATTACAAAAAACATACCGCCGAAAACATTGCACCTTTCGACTCTATTCGCATCACAATAATCTCACTCGATGGTTCTGTCGTATATGACTCAAAACTCAACGCTAACTCTCTTGATAATCACATAAAACGCCAGGAGATTGCCGATGCATTAAAGTATGGTTCGGGAGTTAACATCGGACGACAATCCAACAGCGATGGACGCAAATATTTCTATTCGGCAACAAAAGGAAAACATGTTATAATACGTTCGGCAATCCCCTACTCCGACTCATTGAAGGAACTTCTGAAAGCCGATATGTTATACATTTGGGCGATTATAAGCATTTGCATAATTTTTAGCATCGTCGCTTATTTTACAAGTCGCAGATTGGGAAACAATATTACTCGATTAAAACAGTTTGCACAAGATGCCGAAAATGGGAAAAAGATAAATAAACAATTAACATTCCCTTCCGACGACTTAGGTAAAATTTCTAATAGTATTATCAGCCTTTATTCCGACTTACAACAAACCATCACCGAACGTGATTTGGAACATGAGGCTGTACTGAGAGAAGAGCAAGAAAAAATACGCATCAAACGCCAACTCTCAAATAATATTACTCACGAACTCAAAACACCTGTGGCATCTATGCAAGTGTGCCTCGAAACACTCCGTTCTGAAATAAAGCTATCAGATGAAAAACGCGAGGAATTGATTGATAGATGTTATTCAAACTGTCGCCGATTACGCCATCTTCTCAACGATGTATCGCTAATCACACGCATGGAGGGTGGTAGCCTATTAATCACAAAAGAGCAACTTAATGTTAATCAAGTAATCAATGATGTGCTTGAAGATGCAACATTGCGACAAAACAACGAATCAATTGCGATCAACAACAATATTACTTCACAAATAAACATCATAGGTAATAGAGCCTTAATTAACTCTATTTTTAGCAATCTTATTGGTAATGCTATCGCTTACTCAGGTGGCGAAAACATCTACATCAATCTCCTTGCCGAGGATAACGATAAATACATAATTAGCGTCGAAGATGATGGCTGTGGAGCCGACGAAATACATCTTCCTCGACTTTTTGAACGCTTCTATCGCATTGACAAAGGTCGCTCTCGCAAACTTGGAGGCACTGGATTAGGACTTTCGATTGTGAAACATGCCGTAATATTTCATGGAGGAGAAATTTCAGCAACTAACCGCTCCGAAGGTGGACTTAAATTCACTTTCTCTCTACAAAAACAAAGCTAAATCCTAAAAAAATCATCAAACCTTGACTGAAGATTATAATTTTTTATTGGAAATTGTGAATTACAAAAATGCGGTCATATAGGTTTTCGCTTAGTGGTTTCGGCTGAATAACAGCCTTTAACGTAAAAAGTGTGAATTTGCAATACCATTGTGTTATATAATACAATATAATGTTATATAGTGTAATCTTTGGTTGTTCTCATTTTATAAAGTAGATTTGCGATAGTATTATAAATCACATAAATATTGTACTTAATTATGAAACCTCTAAGACTCTTATTAATTTTACTTTCGGCTACATTTATGGTAGCTTGTAATAATGATGACGAACCTGAACTTGTTGCAAAAGTAGAAGATTTAAGTTCAAATAAACTGACAGGGACACTATGGGTTGCGCATCCCGACAATTCAAATATAACTCCTTGGTGCAATTTTACACCAGTTTCTTCAATTGAGTTTTTTGGCAGTAAAATGTGTTTAATCAATTGCTCTTTAGATTATTATGCTGAAGATCCAGTTATATACTTTGAAAGTTCAGAATATAACGATGAAACCAGCACTGGACGATTGAAACATTTTGGCACTAACGTTGGTTTTACAATAATCGACAACGATTTGTTTATAACAGAAATTGACGGCTATGGTGTCCCCCAAACATTTAGATTTACAAAAGACCTCAACTATGAAGCTCCAGCCAAAGACTGTCCTTTGATTGGAAATTGGGGAGGTAAAGTCGCGGGACTACCTGCCGAGTGGAATGCAACAGCTTCCTTAAAAATAATCGATAATAATAGGTTGCTATATTATAGTAATTTTGTTCTCGATGTAGGATACAAAACAATATTAAATTATACATTTGATGGCGAGACTCTATCATTTAACAAAACGGCTAATAATCATATGTCTTTTACTCTCAAAGGGAATAAATTAATAGGAGGTGATGTCACATTGACAAAAAATAATTAATCAGCAACAACTAAAACGAGAGCCGAGTATTCTATTACATACTCGGCTCTCATTTTACTACGCCTTAGGTAGGCTTCATTTCGGCAATACAAGAACTAAAATAAATTTTATCTCTGGAAAAATCTAACGAATGAGGGGAAATAATGATGGTGGCACTGGTGTTCAATGACTTATGAGGACTTTGGATGAAAGCCTCGCCGATGCAAAAGTGCAAGGAAATGAAAGGTAATGCGTGCGGACGGTTTTCAAATCATTACCCAACAATGAGGTAAGTATATAGGTCGTTGGAGTTTATTTCTACTCTCTGCCATATTCTGCATAACAATGTACAACTCGCTGATAACTAATTTTGTAACCAAAAAGAATTGGATTATGCGAAGTACATTTAAGGTGCTG
>JAFYSL010000041.1 GCA_017559355.1 Muribaculaceae bacterium | reverse complement strand
GTCAAATTATTTTTAAGTAGAGATTTATCTGACAAAATAATTTTATGAAGAACCTAAAACCACAACGATAAATCCCAAAATGGTCGATAAAGAAAAATATAAAATTCCTGCATAAATTATAAGAAAATTACACCATGAAAAAGAATAACACTTTATTCTCATAACATACATTATGTTAAATAATGTATGTTGAGGTGTTGGCAGTCTGGTCTACTCCTATGTTTATTCAGGTATTAGTGTGTTATTGTTGTTTTTTGAATAGAAACATTTTGTCAATGCTATGCTATTGCGTTTTAATATTGAAAATTTTAGCAGAATCCATTGATGTATATTTTTCTGAGACAATTTAGGCCTAATTCTATTTGGGTATTATAGTTGTGGTACATTTTTGAAATATAGCTTATTAGATTTATTTCTACTATTCAAAATGGCAAAATAAACCTCTTGAGATTTTAAAATTTAAAATCAGCTATACAAAGATATGTAAATTCTTAAAATTTTTAGATGGCTCAGGGGTGTTGTGTTTTGTAAACTGCTTCACGATAAAAGATAGTAAATTTCACTTAAAGCTTCAAATTAAAATTGTAAATTATGCAATTGAGACGATATCTGTAAAATTTAGAGAATAGTAGAGCTTTACGTTGGTCAATTAGGAATTGTAAAAGATTAAATATGCAACTAATAAGTAAAAATATGATTACAAATAACAATTTAGGACGTTAATATATTTTTACAATAGCGTGTAATATGCATATATATAGTGAGTTGTGATTGGTTTATTAAAGCGTTGGGTTAATAAAATGAGTAAAATTATGCGTGTTTAGTGGTTGCATATACATAACATGCTGTAGTATAAATATATATATGGCGTATATTAAAGTTTTGCACTAGTATAATTGAGGCGTATACGACTACCCTACTCTATTATCGTTCCCATAGGTAAATGTGCGGTTTTCTTATGTTTTACATTTGAAAATTTGGTTTATTCAATAAAAGTGATTACATTTGCATAATGAATAATTACAAAACGAAATTCAAGATGGATATTGTAACTCGTATTAAAACCTTCATGAGTGCGTTAAATATTGCAAATTCTCAATTTGCTGACACTTGCCGTATTCCTCGTCCTACTATTTCTCAAATTTTGAATGGTAGGAATAAAAAGATTAGTGATGAGCTTATTGGCAAGATACATGATGCCTATCCTCAATTATCTGTTTTGTGGTTGATGTTTGGTGAAGGAGATATGTTTGTAGATGCAAATATGCAAATCTCAGAGCCTAAAAAAGGTGATAATATTGACTTTGATAATAGTAATTCATCTGTAGAAGAGGAAGTTATGGGGCGTTTAGATTTTGAAGCTCCTATTGCGGAATCAACGTCAGATAAATTTCAAACTAAAAATCAGCAGCGAAATATTAAAAATGTTGAGTATAAAGAAGACAAATCGATGATTAGTGCTTCCAAAGTGATTGATAAACCTGCTATATCAATAAACACCTCTCCTACAAAACAAGTTATTGAGATCCGCGTCTTCTATAATGATAATAGTTATGAGATATTTGTACCTCAAAAGAATAATATCTAATCAGAACTCACTATAATTGTCGTATAGTTAACAAAGAAACGCGCCATATTGAAGTAAATTCAAAATGGCGTTTTTTTATTTTAGTTCAAATTAAATTGTTTTCAGTTATGATTTGTGGATATTAAGGATTATCTTTGTATGTATATTATGAACAGTTACAATAACAATGTTATGAAGAAATATATTTTAGATTTAAAAGTCGTAGAGAATCGTAGAATTCACGAGTTGTATACGCTTCTTATATTGACTCCTACTGATGGCACTCCCCTTCCAGAGATGTTGCCTGGGCAGTTTGTGCAAGTTGCTGTAGATGGTTCTAAAACTACATTCTTGCGCCGTCCAATATCAATCAATAATGTTGATAGAGATAACAATCATTTATGGCTATTGGTGCGAAATGCTGGCGAAGGAACTCGTGCATTGATGGCGCTTAAAGCTGATAATAATGTAAACGTAGTGTTACCAATGGGTAATTCATTCAGTATGCCATCTAACGTTAATGATGAAATTTTGCTTGTTGGTGGTGGTGTAGGTGTAGCTCCTATGCTTTATTGGGGTGCTCAACTCAAAGCAA
Source organism: Muribaculaceae bacterium (assembly GCA_017559355.1). Lineage (GTDB taxonomy): Bacteria > Bacteroidota > Bacteroidia > Bacteroidales > Muribaculaceae > RGIG4079. Next base: position 11,328 of record JAFYSL010000041.1, on the reverse strand, counting down.
AGGGATTTACGCCTCAGTTCTTAATTGGAGCTCGTTCGGCAAAAGATGTATTGCAACTTGAAGAATTTGAAAAAATAGGAAAGGTGTATGTTTCAACTGAAGATGGCACTATGGGTGAAAAAGGTTTGGTAACAACGAATGCTGTGCTAGCTTCTAAAATAGATAAAATATATTGCTGTGGACCTGCTCCAATGATGAAAGCTATAGCTAAAGTGGCTAAAGAGAACGAGATTGTTTGTGAAGTGTCATTAGAGAATATGATGGCTTGTGGTCTAGGCGCTTGTCTATGTTGTGTAGAAAATACTGTTAAAGGAAACGTATGTGTATGCACAGAGGGTCCGGTGTTTAATATAAATGAATTGACATGGTAAAATTAGGTGTAAACATAGGTGGTCTAAACTTGAAAAATCCAGTTTTGACTGCATCGGGAACATTTGGTTATGGCGAAGAGTTTGCCGACTTTATTGATTTGAATCGTCTTGGTGGATTTGTTATTAAAGGCACTACAATCAACCATCGAGAAGGAAATCCCTATCCTCGTATGGCCGAAACTCCATCAGGAATGCTTAACGCAGTGGGATTGCAAAATAAAGGTGTTGATTATTTTATTGACAATATTTATCCTCGCATTAAAGATGTCGACTCTCATGTGATTGTAAATGTATCAGGAGCTACTATTGATGATTATGTGGCTGTGTGTGAAAAACTCACACCTCTTGATAAAATCAATGCTATTGAAGTAAATATTTCTTGCCCAAATGTTAAGCAAGGAGGGATGGCATTTGGAACAACTGCTGATGGTGCAGCTCAAGTTGCTCGAGCAGTGCGTAAAGCATTCCCAAAAACTGTGATAATTAAGTTGTCACCAAATGTTACAGATATTACTGAAATTGCTCGTGCTGTTGAGGCAGAGGGAGCTGATGCAGTGTCGTTGATCAATACTTTGCTTGGTATGGCTATTGATATAGAACGTCAACGACCATATCTCTCTACGATTACAGGTGGTTTGTCTGGTCCTGCAGTACGTCCAGTGGCTGTTCGTATGGTATGGCAAGTAGCAAAAGCTGTGAATATTCCAGTCGTGGGTCTAGGTGGTATTATGAATGGTCGTGATGCTATTGAATTCATGCTTGCAGGAGCAAGAGCAATTCAAGTAGGTACTGCCAATTTTGTTGATCCATCAGTTACAATGAAAATTGTTGATTACATAGAAGACTATTGTCAACGTCATGGCATTAGTAATATCAATGATATAGTAGGAATGATTAATCAATAATCGTTCAAAATATGATAACCCAAAGGGCTTACACTTACAAGTGTAGGCTCTTTGTCGTTTATGGTAAATAGATTGTATGAGTTGAGGTATTCTATTAATTCAGGAATTCGGACGTAACCCTCTCCTACTAGTGGTAAATTTTTTAGGTAGGGTATAATATCGTTACTCGTAACTAATAAAAAGGAAGAAATAAAACGCGTAGCCTCGCATTCTTGTTCGAATGGAGATAAAGATATTTGTTCGTCGTTGAGCCTTAAAATATGGTTGCGATATATACTTCCATTATAAATGACTGCGAGTGGAAGCATGGATAAATTAGTTGCCATGAAGGGGTAACGAATGTTGCTTGTATGATTGACTAGTCGAAGTTTTTGATGAGTGAGAATCAAGGGTGTTATCTGTCGCTTCTTCACTATCGGTATTGTCGGAATTTTTGTTTTCGTAGTCAAAAGTTTTTTGTATAAATCGTTGGCGATAAACGATCTTATCACAGCGTTTGCGTATCAATGAAATACTATCGACATATACGTTTTCGGAAGCGTTGGGTGTGATATATATGTATCCGTATACTCTATTTAGAGTTTTTACTGAATCTGAGATGAACTGAATTTCGTTCCACCCTTCGTTGGTAGCAGTGGAATTAATAAATTCTGAACTTCCATCGCTATAGTCTGCAGCTATACTCCACTTGATTTGTGATAACTTATTGCTAACCTTGATTTTCCAAGTATAGAAGTCTCCATTTTTCCAAGTGTAATCCTTTGGTAGATTAAATGATAGGAATTGAGAAGGTGAGTTCTTTGTGAATTTGTAGTGAGAGATTCCCTTCCAGGTATCTATAGAGTCTCCATCGAGAGTAACATTAGCCAACTCATCGGCTGATGAGCCATATTCTTTAATCTCTTCATCTAAAATCTCAATTACTCGGTCATACACTGCGATATATTCTTCTATATGATGACCATACCACGAAAATGAGGTATCAAGTTGTGCTTGTGAAACGTTATGTTTTACAAGTATTGACTGTTTGACCGTCTTTTTTAGGGAATCGCTATAGAATTTTGTGCGCTCAGCATCTACAATGCTCTCACCTATGTGGATATCAGCAAGAAGTTGCGCCATTTTTTCTTGAGGCAACACTTCATCGGGGGTTGAATTGCAACTTGTCAAAAGTATTGCAATGCAAAAAAATGATATTATGCCCCGACTTATTCGATTCATATCTTATGATTCCGATGATTGCTCTTCGGTATTTGGAGACGATAGATGTTTAGAATAGAATAAAATCAAGATGAAGATACCTACGCTAATTGCGGCATCAGCAAGATTGAATATGGGCTGAAAAAATAGGAAATGTTCACCTCCAATAAATGGCATCCATTGAGGCCAATTAAAGCTAAATAGAGGGAAATAGAACATATCAACAACTTTGCCATAAAACAAAGAGGCATATCCTCCCGCTTCTGGTAGGAATGTTGCAACTTCGGGTGGCATTGGATTATTGAAAATTAATCCATAAAATAGGCAGTCGAATATGTTTCCAGCAGCTCCAGCAGCTATTAGTGAGCAGCATGCTACATAACCTTTAGGTATGTTGTTGCGTGAAACAATGCGAGAAATATACCATATGCCTAATGAAACGGCAACGATGCGGAATAGTGTTAGGAATAGTTTGTTTCCTAGCTCCATTCCAAAGGCCATACCATTGTTTTCAATAAATACAAGTTGAAACCAATCGGTAATGTGAACACTTTCACCGAGGTAAAAGTTAGTCTTGACCCAGATTTTGAGAACCTGGTCAAGAATAACTATACCAACGATTATAAATGTTGCAAGAAGTCCTTTTGAAATCTTCATTTAATTATTTCTTTCCTAACTTTTGATCAATTCCCAATGTTGCGTGAGGAACTGCGCGAAGTCGCTCTTTAGGGATTAATTTGCCTGTTTCGCGACAAATGCCATATGTCTTATTCTCTATACGAATAAGTGCATTTTTAAGGTGTTGAATAAACTTCATTTGTCGTTGGGCAAGTTGTCCTGCTTCTTCTTTGCTGAGAGTGCTTGCGCCCTCTTCAAGCACTTTGAATGTTGGCGATGTGTCTGAAACATCATTGCCATCGGTATTCATAATGCTTGATTTCAATAACTCATAGTCAGATTGAGCTTTCTCAAGTTTTTTAAGAATTATTTCTTTAAACTCTTGAAGTTCTTCGTCTGAGTATCTTGTTTTTTCGCTCATGGTTTTGTATTAGTTATGGTTAGTATATAATGTTTTATTTCGCAATGCTTACATTTACTTTGATCTCATCTATTTCAAGAGTTTCTACTCCATCAAGACCAGTGATGTCGCCAATAGTGATGCTTGTGGCAAGTACTTGACGAGCGATGTATTCGCCATATGCATTGATTGCTGCATCAGTATCTGCATTTGGAGCAAACACGAGATTGATCTTGTCGGTGATATCATAATCGCGACTCTTACGAATATTTTGAACGCGATTAACAATATCGCGAGCAATACCCTCTTGTTTCAAGTCGTCAGTGATTGTAACATCAAGAGCAATAGTGATATTGCCTTCGTTTGCTACTAGCCATCCAGGAATATCTTCCGAGATGATTTCTACGTCAATAGCTTCAATCATAGCTTCATTGCCATCTACATTGAGTGTGATATTGCCGTTCTTTTCAAGTGAAGCAATTTCTTGTTGGCTCATTGATGTAATAACAGCAGCAACAGCTTTCATTGTTTTGCCAAATTTTGGACCGAGTTTTTTGAAATCGGGTTTAACGCGTTTTACAAGCACTCCAGCCTCATTGTCGACAAATTTGAAGTTCTTGACATTCACTTCGTTGAGGATTAGTTCGCTCATTGACTCAATCGCTTCTCGTTGAGCATCGTCCATAACAGGAATCATCAATGTAGAAAGTGGTTGACGTACTTTGATATTCACCTTGCGGCGCAATGATAATACCATTGATGTTATTACTTGAGCAATATTCATGCGATTTTCAAGGGTTTTATCAATTGCATTTTCGTTGACTTCAGGGAATAATGCCAAGTGAACCGAACCTGCACCTGCTAGATCTTGATACAACTTATCTGCATAGAATGGAGAGATAGGAGCAATAATTTTGGCAATTGTTTCAAGGCAAGTGTAGAGCGTTTGATAAGCCGAGAGTTTGTCTTCATTCATTTCGCCACCCCAGAAACGTTTACGGTTCAAGCGCACATACCAGTTGCTCAAGTTGTCATTAACAAAGTCATTGATAGCACGAGCGGCTTTTGTTGGTTCGTAATCGTTGAGAGCTTCGTCAACATCTTTTACGAGAGTGTTGAGTAGAGAAATAATCCAACGGTCAATTTCAGGACGTTTTTCTAATGCTACTTCTGGTTGGCTGTTGTCAAATCCATCAACATTAGCATAAAGGGCAAAGAATGAGTAAGTGTTATATAAAGTTGCAAACAACTTGCGGCTAACCTCTTGTACACCAGCTGGGTCAAATTTCAAGTTGTCCCATGGAGAAGAATTTGAAATCATGTACCAACGAACAGGGTCAGATCCATATTTGTCGATTGTTTCAAATGGGTTAACGGCATTGCCAAGACGTTTCGACATCTTGTTGCCATCTTTGTCAAGTACAAGACCGTTTGAAATAACAGCTTTGTATGCTACTGAGTCAAATACCATTGTGCCGATTGCGTGCAATGTGAAGAACCATCCACGAGTTTGGTCAACACCCTCTGCAATGAAGTTTGATGGGAATAATTCTCCTGAGTCAAGACCTTCTTTGTTTTCAAATGGATAGTGGATTTGAGCATAAGGCATTGCGCCAGAGTCAAACCATACGTCAATCAAATCAAGCTCACGATACATCACTTTGCCTGAAGCTGATACCAATACGATATCATCAACATATGGGCGATGAAGGTCAATCTTATTGTAGTTGTCTTTGCTATAATCGCCAGGAACAAAACCTTTATCTTTGTATGGATTTGAGGTCATGATGCCAGCAGCAACAGATTTTTCGATTTCGTTATATAGAGTTTCTACGCTATCGATACACAATTCTTCAGTACCATCTTCGGTTCTCCAAATAGGAAGTGGAGTACCCCAATAACGACTACGTGAGAGGTTCCAGTCTTGTAGATTTTCTAGCCATTTGCCAAAACGACCAGTACCTGTTGATTGTGGTTTCCATTTGATAGTTTCGTTAAGCTCCATCATGCGCTCACGAGCAGCTGTGGTTTTAATAAACCAACTGTCGAGAGGATAATAAAGCACAGGCTTGTCGGTACGCCAACAGTGAGGATAGTTGTGAACATGTTTTTCAATCTTGAAAGCAACACCCTCTTGCTTCATTTCCATGCAGATAACCATGTTGAGGTCTTCAGCTTTTTGTGCTGCTTGCTCATCAAATTTTCCTCCAGGATTGAATTGTGGGTCATAAGCGTTCTTTACATAGTCTCCTGCATGATGAGAATAAGCATCAACGTTTACGCATGTATCAATAAATTCTTGAGCACATTCGTCAAGAGTATAATATTTGCCAGTGAGGTCTACCATTGGACGAGTTTCACCTTTCTTGTTAATCATAAACAATGAAGGGATTTCTGCCGCTTTGGCAACCTTGGCGTCATCAGCACCAAATGTAGGAGCGATATGTACAATACCTGTACCATCTTCAGTGGTTACATAGTCACCAGGAATTACGCGGAACGCTTTTTCTTCGAGTTCAACGAATTTGTCGTTGCCTACAGTGAAACATTTGCTAGGATTAGCTTCTGCATACTCTTTAACGAATGGAGCTGCATTGCTATCAACTTTTTCAAGAGGTTTAACCCAAGGCATTAATTGTTTATATTGCATACCCACGAGGTCGCTACCCATATAGTTTGCAACGATGCGATAAGGTACAACTTTGTCACCTTGTTTGTATTCTTCCATTGGAAGTTCAGCACCTTCTGCTTTGAGATATGACTTAACCAAGTCTTTAGCCATTACGATGCTAATCTTCTCGCCATTGTAAGGGTTGTAAGTTTGAACACACACATATTCAATCTTTGGACCTACACACAAAGCAGTGTTTGAAGGCAAAGTCCAAGGAGTAGTAGTCCAAGCCACGAAGTAAGGTTTACCCCACTCTGCCATTTCGGGACGAGGATTAACCATTGCGAACAACGCAGTAACAGTTGTGTCTTTCACGTCACGATAACAACCAGGTTGGTTCAATTCGTGAGTACTCAAGCCTGTGCCAGCAGCTGGTGAATATGGTTGAATAGTGTAACCTTTATATAGATAACCTTTTTTGTAGAGTTGGCTCAACAACCACCATACTGATTCAATATAGCGATTATCGTAGGTAATATATGGGTCATTCATATCTACCCAATAGCCCATTGAGTTAGTCAATGTTTCCCATTCTTTGGTATATTTCATTACCTCTTGACGGCAAGCAGCATTATATTCGTCAACCGAAATCTTCTTGCCGATATCCTCTTTTGTGATACCAAGAGCTTTTTCTACACCAAGTTCCACTGGAAGACCATGGGTATCCCAACCTGCTTTACGTTTTACATGGAAACCTTTCATCGTTTTATAACGGCAGAATATGTCTTTGATAGTACGAGCCATTACGTGGTGAATTCCAGGCATGCCATTTGCAGAAGGGGGACCTTCATAGAATACAAATGAGGGGTTGCCCTCGCGCACTTTCATACTCTCTTCAAATAGACCATTCTTGTTCCATTGTTCAAGAACTTCCTTATTAACGTTCGATAGGTTAAAACCGTTATATTCGTTGAATTTCTTACTCATTGATAGAAATTTATTTATTGTTTATATTAAAGCGCAAATTTACAAAATTTTAAGCAGAAATAAAAGTATCACCCCCATAAAGATATAAATACATCTTTATTTTTATGATTGCATAAGAATCTTGGAACTAGAATAAATGTAAAAAAAGGCAACAAGATAAAACCTTGTCGCCTTAAAATTACCAAACCGATTGATAATAAATAGTATTTTGTCACTTCAACTTGCCGCCTTTAGCACCTTTCACGCCACCTCCACCAAGAGAGAAGATGTTTTGGTCATACGAAACGGTTTTCATTCCCGATTCGCGTTTGCGTTTGAGCGCAAGTTGCACAAGTTTATCCATTAATTTGTCAAACGAAATACCTGTTGCTTCCCAGAGGTAGAAAGACAAAGAACCTGGAATTGTATTGATTTCATTGACATAAATATTGCGAGTTTTTCGGTCGATAATAACGTCAACACGGCTTACTCCATGGCAAGAGAGTACGCGGAATGTTTCGCTTGCAAGGAATTGAATGCGAGCAGTTTCATCATCGGGCAATTCTGCTGGAATGCGTTTTTGTGATGCTTGCATACCTTTTGCACCCTTTGTACCTCCCATATATTTATCTTCGTATGAAAGAATTTCGCCACTTTTGATAGGCTCTTCGCATACAGATGCTTGATATTCATCACAATCGCCAAGCACTGAACAGTTGATTTCTTGAAGTTCTTCAACCATGTCTTCAACGATGATGCGAGTTGAATAGCGCTCTGCATCGTAGATTTTTTCGATAAGTTGCTCGCGGTCAATTGCACGACCGATACCAACGCTTGATCCTAAGTTTGCTGGTTTTACAATTACTGGATAACCAAGTTTGCTTTCAATTTTTTCGATAAGTTCTTCGCGTTGAGCAAACCATTGTTTGTCGGTAAACCAAGTGTAGTCAACTACTGGAATATCACATGCTTGAAGTATCATCTTCATTGTGATTTTGTCCATACCATTAGCCGATGACAATGTATTACAACCAGCAAATGGAATGCCTGTTGACTCTAATACACCTTCAAAGATACCATCTTCGCCATTTGATCCATGAAGCACAGGGATAACCACATCAAGATGAGTAAATACGTCAGAGCCAAATAATGATTTTTTAGCCTTATAAAGGTTATAGTCATCATATATTGGCTTCATATATACTTCAGTACATTTTCCAAGCAACGCAGGAATGTTGCGATAGTTTGCAACTTCAAAAAGAGCTTCGCCTGTATACCATTTGCCTTGCTTTGTGATATATATAGGAGTTACATCATATTTGTCGCGATTGATTGCATGCATCGCTTGCGATGCTGAAATCACAGATATTTCATGTTCGGTAGAGCGTCCACCAAAAAATACACCAATGTTAGTTTTCATTATATATTGTTTTTACTATTAATTTCTAGTTAAATATTCATTACTTAAACGTGTCGGGCAGGTCGTTTTCATAAAGCACAGTATAGCCAGCTTTAGCGATAGTACCAAGCACTTGTTGAGCCTCATTAAACGACGCTACAGCATGCACATTTTCTTGGTTCATATTGCCTTGTTTTATGCCATTGATGAGAGCATCTTTATTGTATTCGCCCACGATGATTGCTACATCGGCACACTCTGCGATTTTTACACCAAGAGCCTCGTTGAGCTCATATTGCTTCTCGCCAAGTTCAATCATACCAGGAGTTATTACAATACGTTTCCCTTTATTAAAACGGCTCAAAACGTCCATTGCCATTTTTGACCCAGTAGGATTGCTATTGAAAGCATCATCAATGATTGTGATACCACCTGGGGTGCGTTTGAGGTTGAGGCGATGCTCCACTTGTTCAATCTTTTCAACAGCATAACGTATCTTTTCCTCTGGCACATCAAGACGCAATGCGATGATTACAGCTGCAATGAGATTTGAGATATTGCACTCCCCTACCAATCGAGTGTGAAGAGCCAACTCTTTACCATTGCCAACCACCTTGAAACTTGTGCCTGTTTCATCATACACGATATCTGTAGCAGTATATGAAGCATTCGCAGTTTTGTTCACTGCATAGCGCACACATTTCACATTCTCCACCTTGCGATTTGCAACATATTCAAAGTCATCATTCACCACGCCCAAACCATCGCTTGGCAACGCATCAATCAACTCAAATTTAGTGCTTTGCACATTTTCGATTGACTTAAACGACTCAAGGTGTTGTTCGCCCACAGCCGTAACGATACCCATTTGAGGATGTACAAGGTCGCAAATTTCCTTGATATCTCCTTGTTGTTTTGCGCCCATTTCTACGATAAACACCTCATTATAAGGCTTGAGATATTCACGAACGGTGCGAATCACGCCAAGAGTAGTATTATAACTACCAGGAGTCATCAACACATCATATTTTTCGCTCAAAATGCGATGTAGATAATGTTTAGTGCTTGTTTTTCCGTAACTGCCTGTGATGCCAATAATTTTCAAATCGGGCATTGATGCAAGAATTCGAGCAGCATCGTTATAATATCCCTTGTTGATATGTTTTTCAACAGGAGCAAGCAATACATTTGCCACATACATAATCATGTGTGAGCCAATGTATAATGCAAATGTTGCCGTGCCACAAGCCGAAAGGGTTGAAATAATCTCGCCTTTGCCAAAACCAAATCCACAGCAACAAGCCAATGCTATTGCAATTACACTTGCTACAGCATAAATTCTTTTCGCGCGATTGGTAAACACAAGTGGCTTTTTATATTTGGCTTTGATTAAACTGAACGAGTTGAATACCGAGAACAATAAAATCAAATAAGCCCCAACATAATTAGGACAAAACGAAGTCAACGACAATAATAAAATTGCGATAGCAATTAATCGTGATGTTGAAGTCGTATCTTGGCTACTTTTGAGCCAACGCATATATCGTTCATTTCGATACGAATTTTGTTGCAACATCATCAAATCTCGTTTCAATTCAAGAAACAAGTTGAGTATTGCAATAATGGGAACTATATAAAACACTATTTCCATTGTAATATCTTTATCTGTTAGATTAATCTTTTAAAAAACTGCGCAACACTGCGGCAAATTGAAATGGGTTGTCAAGGAAGCTATAATGCCCACAACCAGGGAACGATACCAACCCCGCATCTGGAATAAGTTTTTCCATAATTTTAGCATCTCTCATCGGAGTTGCTGTATCATTTTCTCCCCATATTAGCAATGTTGGAGCTTTGATTTTAGGCATACAATGCTTCAAATCTTCATTTACAACCTTACTCAATATGGTGCGCATCATTGGACTTGCGCTATTATAATCGCTTGATCCGCGTTTGCCACGCATATTCTCAATATATTTTGCACCCTTCTCTTTACCCATGATAAGAGGTGCGATTTTCTTTGCTAATTTGAAAGAATATACCTTGAAATAATACTTTAATTTGAGTTGAGGTTTAACCCCAGCTGCATCAACAAGTATTAGTTTCTTTACCTGGTTGCGTGATGCATATAAAATCCCCACTCTGCCACCAAACGAATGGCCAAGCATTATTGGATTCTCGATATTTTCTAATTTCACAAATTCCTCAATGAGTTGAGTGTATTTTTCCACACCCCACACTTCATTTGGTTCTTGTGAATTGCCAAAACCAGGGAAATCTACGTTGTACACAGTGTGATTTTCTACAGCAACTTTCTCCACACTTGCCAACGTGGTCAAATTGCAACCCCACCCATGCATTAGTATCACAGGAGAGCCACTTCCTTCCACTGTGTAGTGGAAATTTAAACCTTTGATTTTGATATTCTTTTCCATAATCTTTTACGACTACAAAGTTAATATATTAGAGCCGTAAATAAAAGTTAATCACATCTTTTTTTTGTGAATGATTTTTTATATCTCAATCGCCATAAAAGAAGAGAGGCATATCGTCATTTTATACGACACGCCTCCCTCATATTTCGTAAAGATTATACTACATTTTATAGACCGATTTCGGCAATTTGCGACAATTATATTGCGATGCCATAATCTCTCCATACGCACCAGCCGAACGAAGAGCAATAATATCGCCTCTTCTCATTTTGGGGAGCATTTCATCTTTCCCGAAACAGTCCGACGACTCGCATATAGGTCCTACTACATCATATTTTTCAACCTCGCCATCGCTTGTAAGATTTTCAATATTATGGTGAGCCTCGTACAATGCCGGACGTATTAACTCAGTAAAACCTGCAT
>JAFYSL010000040.1 GCA_017559355.1 Muribaculaceae bacterium | reverse complement strand
CTTGACCAATCATACGAAGACCTTTTTGAATGATTTCTTCGAATGACTTACCGATTGACATAATTTCACCAACCGATTTCATTGAAGAACCGATTTCACGGTCAACGTTAGCGAACTTAGTCAAGTCCCAACGTGGGATCTTCACAATCATATAATCAACCGATGGAGCGACGTATGCTGAGTTTGGAGTGCCCATTTCGCCAATTTGGTCGAGAGTATATCCAAGAGCAAGTTTTGCAGCAACGAACGCCAAAGGATAACCCGATGCTTTTGAAGCGAGCGCCGAGCTACGACTCAAACGAGCATTGATTTCGATGATGCGATAGTCGTTAGTTTCAGCATTGAAAGCATATTGAATGTTACATTCACCAACGATACCAATGTGGCGTACCACTTTAATAGCGATGTCTTGCAACATCTTGATTTGCTCTTGTGTCAATGACACGATAGGAGCAACAACGATTGACTCACCAGTGTGAATACCTAGTGGGTCAAAGTTTTCCATTGGCACCACAGTGAAGCAGTGGTCGTTTTTATCGCGAATTACTTCAAATTCGATCGCTTTCCAGCCCTTCAACGACTCTTCAACAAGAATTTGTTTAGAGTGAGCAAGTGCACTTTCGCAAAGAGTATTAAACTCTTCATCGTTTGTACAAATACCTGAACCAAGACCACCAAGCGCGTAAGCCGAGCGAACCATTACAGGAAAACCAATGCGATGAGCAACCTCAACAGCATCTTCCATTGATTCTACTGCTTGAGAAACTGGAGTTTTAGCATCAATTTCATCAAGTTTCTTAACGAAAAGGTCGCGGTCTTCAGTAATCATAATAGCTTCAACCGATGTACCGAGCACTTTTACGCCATAGCGTTCGAGTGTACCATTAAGGTATAATTCAGTACCGCAGTTCAACGCAGTTTGACCACCAAATGCCAACAAGATGCCATCAGGTTTTTCTTTCTTGATTACCTCTTCTACGAAGTAAGGGGTAATTGGAAGAAAGTAAACTTGATCAGCAACACCTTCCGATGTTTGAATCGTAGCGATATTGGGGTTAATGAGAACGGTTGAAATGCCTTCTTCACGAAGAGCTTTTAATGCTTGAGAACCAGAGTAGTCAAATTCACCGGCTTGGCCAATTTTCAAGGCACCTGAGCCGAGTAGTAATACTTTTTTAATTCCGTCGATCATATTTTTGCAAAATTTCTTGCAAAGTTACAACATCTCAGCCAAAAAATCGCAGAAAATCCCACAAAAAATCACGCCTTTTTATAATAATGTTTGATAATCCAAAACAACACTCTCTATTTCAATATTTTATTTTTTTATTTTTGGCTCATTTTCTCACATTTTCTCTAAGGTCTAAAAAAATAATGCTACCATATTTTAAGATGCATTAGCATTTTATAAGGAGTTTGAATATCTCTATTCTATTTCCCTGAGATTCTTTTCTTCAAAATAGGAAATAGCTTTTTCTTAATGCAAACGATAATTATTATTTATCGCTCACCAATAAGCCCAACAATTTTTTCGTTTTATTTTCGTTTTATATAGCTACCAACATCCATCTAATATTCAATCGCTTATACTATCCACAATTACTATCATAGATACACTCTATTACACCATAAAAACTATCAATTGAAAATATTGTTATGGAGTAAAATGGGGTGCATATCTTTGCATCAGAAATCAAAAAACGAATTTATTAATCATTAAAAACAATAAAAATTATGACACCTATCATTAACTCTCAATTACCTGAATTTAAAGTTCAAGCTTATCACAATGGCGAGTTCAAAACTGTATCAAGCGAAGATGTAAAAGGCAAATGGGCAATCTTCTTTTTCTACCCTGCCGATTTTACTTTCGTATGCCCTACCGAACTTGTTGACCTTGCCGAAAAGTATGAACATCTTAAATCACTCGGCGTTGAGGTATATTCCGTGAGCACCGACTCTCACTTCGTTCACAAAGCATGGCACGACGCATCTGAATCAATTCGCAAAATTAGTTACCCAATGCTCGCCGACCCAACAGGCGTTATCTCTCGTGGATTTGGAGTAATGATTGAAGATGCTGGTATGGCTTATCGCGGCACATTTGTAGTAGACCCAGAAGGAAAAATCAAAATAGCAGAAATCCAAGACAATAGCATAGGTCGCAATGCCGACGAACTTGTTCGAAAAGTGGAAGCAGCTCAATTTGTAGCAACACACGACGGAGAAGTGTGCCCTGCAAAATGGAAACAAGGAGCCGAAACCCTCAAACCAAGCATCGATCTCGTAGGTAAAATCTAAAGTAACAAAATAAGGAAGAGGAATTTCTAACACCAACTAAACTTTCTAAATTCCTCTTCCTATCTCAATTCTAAACTTTCAATTCTCATTTATAATCTTATGTTGGATTTAAGCATAAAAAATCAAGTAACAAGTGTATTTCAACTTTTAGAAGGAAGCTATACTTTTGAAGTCAATTATAACTCGACTCGCAACGATGCCAATGAATTAATTGAATTCGTTAACGATGTTGTGAGCTGTTCTCCTCGACTAAACGCAACTTTCAACGTCGTGAATGATAATAACATTCTCGAATTTTCACTATTGAAAGAAGGAGAGCCTACTGGCATCAAATTTCGTGGCATTCCTAGTGGACACGAGTTCACTTCTATGTTGCTTGCTGTGCTTAACGCCGATGGAAAAGGGAAAAACCTCCCAGATGAAACAATCGCTCGACGCATCAAATCGATACAAGAAGATGTTAAATTGCAATCATATGTATCATTGAGTTGCACTAACTGCCCTGAGGTAGTGCAAACTCTTAATATCTTTGCCCTTCTCAACCCACATATTACTCATGAAATGGTTGATGGAGCAAAATTTCAAGAGGAAGTTGATGCTCTACATATTCAAGCTGTACCTACGGTGTATGCTAATGGCAAATCGTTTCACACTGGACGTGGAGATTTGGCGACCCTACTCCGCAAAATGGAAGAAACCTTTGAATGCAATCATAATGAAGAATTTGAACCTACGATAAGAGAATTTGACGTAGTTGTTGTGGGTGGTGGTCCTGCTGGTGCTTCATCTGCAATCTACTCAGCTCGCAAAGGGTTGAAAGTTGCAATCGTTGCCGAACGAATTGGCGGACAGGTGAAAGAAACCGTTGGAATTGAGAATCTCATTTCAGTACCACACACTACTGGCGAGCATCTTGCTGCCGATTTGCAAAAACATATCAACGAATATCATATCGAAGTATTTGAACAACGCACAGTTGAGCGCGCTAATTTACAAGGAGTTGTAAAAGAAGTATTTGCGTTAGGTGGCGAAGTGTTCAAAAGTAAATCACTCATCATTGCAACAGGGGCGAGTTGGCGCAAATTAAATGTACTTGGCGAAGCTGATTATTTAGGCAAAGGCGTAGCATTTTGTCCTCATTGCGATGGTCCATTCTATCAAGGAAAAGATGTTGCAGTAATCGGCGGAGGAAATTCTGGGATTGAAGCCACAATTGATCTTGCTGGAATATGCCGAAAGGTTACCATAATTGAATTTGCTGACACACTCAAAGCCGACGAAGTGCTACAAAAGAAAGTCCAAAGCCTGGCAAATGTAGATATTTTCACATCAATGCAAACAACCGAAGTAATTGGCAATGGATCAAAAATGACAGCTTTGCGAGTAAAGGATCGTATAAATGGCAATGAACGAGAAATTGCCCTTGATGGAGTGTTTGTTCAAATTGGATTAGCCGCTAATAGTAAACCTTTTGCAGAGCAACTTGAGACCAATAAAATAGGAGAAATTGTAATTGACGAACGTTGTCGCACATCAATCCCAGGCGTATATGCTGCCGGCGATGTTTCAACTGTTCCGTATAAGCAAATCATAATAGCTATGGGAGAAGGAGCCAAAGCTGCATTAACTGCTTTTGACGATCGCATACGAAAATAATTTCTATTGACAAAACAGAAAAACAGAGATGATTCAATCAAATTTGAGTCATCTCTATTTGTTTTATTGGCAATAATTACTACTTTTGTGATATATTACGCGAGCTTTTTCTCTCCATGTAATAAAGCATAGAAATTGCGTTAAATATGATTTAGTCGATAGACCTTAAATGTTAGATTTATGAAAAAAGATTACTCCGCTATAATAGAGCAAAATGTAACCGAAATGCTCGATGCAATAAAACGTCGCATCGAACCCGAAGATATACTTCGCATTAAAGAAGCATTTGAACTTGCACGCGAAGCACACAAAAAACAATTTCGCAAGTCGGGAGAACCATATATACTCCACCCCATTGCCGTGGCTCGTATCATTGCCGAGGAACTTGAATTGGGAGCAAACCCAATCATGGCAGCCTTTCTTCATGATGTAGTTGAAGACACTGATTATACAATCGAAGATATTCGTAAACATTTTGGCGATGATGTAGCTTTTTTGGTGGGTGTAGTTACCAAAAAGAAAAAAGACCATTACGAACGTTCTAAACAGGTTGACAATTACCAACAAATTCTTGAATCGGTGCAATTTGACGTGAGAGCGTTGCTCATCAAACTTGCCGACCGCCTTCACAATATGCGCACTCTCGATAGTATGCGTCCCGATAAACAGATGAAAATCGCAGGAGAAACTGATTATTTCTATGCTCCGCTTGCCAATCGTTTAGGTCTATACCACGTTAAGAGTGAGTTGGAAAACTTATCGTTCCGCTATCGTTGTCCTCAAGAATATGCTGAGATAGAGATGCTTCTTGCTCAAGAAAAAGAGAACATTAAAGACATGACCGAAACATTTCTTTCTCGCATTGAAGAGATTTTCTCTCGCGAAGGAATTAAGGCTCGCACTGAGATGCGTTTTCGACCTCCGTTTAGCATTTGGCGCAAGATGAAAAACAAAGGTTGCGATTTCTACCATGTAACTGGTAAACATTATATCCGTATCATATACCCCAATATGACTCAACTCTCTGAAAAAGGAATGAGTCTCCATATATATTCAGTTCTTACTGATGTGTTTAAGGAACGACCTGGCAGCGTAGCCAACTACATCAATGCACCTAAAGAAAACGGATATCAAAGTTTCCATGTGAAGTTACTTTCTCCTCGAGGGAAGTGGGAAGAGGTGCATATTTCATCGGAACGAATGGTGAGAAATTCCCGATTGGGTTGTACTGCTGAACGAAGCGAAAAAAATGTCAAAGCATGGCTTGATAAATTCCGTGAAATACTAAAAGATGTAGCTCATCATAGTAGTGAAATGGACTTCATGGAGGGTGTTACATCTTCATTCTACAATGATGACATCATGGTGTTTACCCCAAAAGGCAAAGCCATAATTCTCCCCAAAAATGCCACTGCTCTTGACTTTGCATACGAAATTCATAGCGAAGTTGGGCAACACGCTAAATATGCTCGCATTAATGGTCGACTATCTTCGGTTAAAACAGTATTACAACGAGGTGACTGCATTGAAATTGGGACCGATGAAAACGTTAACCCTCGACCCGATTGGATTAATCATGTGCTCACCTATCGTGCAAAAAAACAAATCAAGACATATCTCTCTCACCAAAAGCACATTAAATACATTTTATGTCCTCATTGCCACCCTATCCCAGGAGAGGAAGTTATTGGTTTCAAAAGTCAACGTAATGGAATAACTCTTCATAAACGCAACTGCAAAAGCGCAATTACATTAGCATCTCATGATGGTGACTCAATCGTTCCAGTAAATTTTGAAGAGGACCCCGATTTCCTATATCCAGTGCGATTAGTGATTCGAGGCATCGACCGATATCACCTATTAAGTGATTTAATTGAGTGTATTACAGAGCAACAACATCTCTCTATGGCCGATTTAGCAACAAATACCATTGACAACATTGCCGAATGTACAATAGATTTTGCTATTCACTCTGTTAGAGAACTGAATGAAGCCATTGAAAGCATCAGTTCTATTGAAGGCATCGATGAAGTATATCGTGTTTATATCTAAACAGCTATAAAGTAATGAAAATACTATATATACATGGACTTTCCTCTTCAGGCAGCTCAAGCACAGCATCTCGATTGAGAGAACTTTTACCGCAAGACACAATTATCAGCCCCGACCTCCCAATTAACCCACAAGAGGCATTGAATATGTTGCTGCTATTGTGCAAAGAGGAACAAATTGACCTCGCAATAGGCACCTCAATGGGTGGCATGTTTGCTCAAAAATTGCGTGGATACCGAAAAATCTTAGTAAACCCCGCATTTCATGTGTCACAATCAATGCGCAACAAAATTGGAATAAATCCATTTTTTAGCAATCAAGTTGATGGTGCTACAGAATTTGAGATTACACCTGAATTATGCAATCTTTACGAGATTCTTGAATCTGAACAATTCAAAGTCTTAACTCAAAACGAGCTTAACATTACTCACGGACTTTTTGCAACAAACGACAACATTGTAAATTGTGGTGAAGAATATCTTCAATTCTACGACAATTATTACACTTTTGAAGGAGAGCATCGGTTATCACTTGACAATCTTAAAAACGATGTAATTCCTCTAATTGAAAAAATTAGAACTCAAATTTGATAATCAATAATAGTTTTTGACTAAGTGAGCAAAAAGTAGTAACTTTGTTGCATTAATCAAATTTCAAAAGTTTTATGCCTGTTAGAGTTCCTGTATCGCTTCCAGCAGTTGAGACATTACGTTCTGAAAATATTTTCGTCATTGATGAGCAACGAGCATCTTCGCAAGACATTCGTCCATTGCGAATTGCAATCCTCAACCTTATGCCGTTGAAAATCATGACAGAAACCGATCTTTTACGTCTCATCTCTAATACCCCACTTCAAGTAGAGCTTGATTTTATTGATACAGATAGCCATGTTTCAAAAAACACTCCACGCGAACATATTGAAACATTCTACAAAAAGTTTGACGACATCAAGCATAACAACTACGACGGATTTATCATCACAGGTGCTCCCGTAGAAAAAGTTGATTTTGAAGAAGTTGACTATTGGACCGAACTTACTGAAATTTTTGATTGGGCAAAGAAACATGTCACCTCTACCCTATACATCTGCTGGGCAGCCCTTGCTGGACTATACCATCATCATGGCATACCCAAATATGTACTCGACAAGAAAATTTCAGGCGTGTTTGAACATCGTGTAGATGACGAACGCAACCCAATATTCCGTGGATTTGATGATGTTTTTTATGTACCTCATAGTCGATATAGCGAGGTGCGCCGTGAAGATATTGAGAAAGTTCCTGAACTCAAAATCATTGCCGAAAGCGACGAAAGTGGTGTATACATGGTAATGGCTCGAGGTGGACGCGAATTCTTCATTACTGGGCATTCCGAATATTCTCCAGGAACGCTTGATTTTGAATATCATCGCGATTTAGAAAAAGGTATTAACCCTGCAATACCTGTCAACTATTACCTCAACGACGACCCTTCGCAACAACCTATTGTTCGTTGGCGTTCTCATGCCAATCTCCTTTTCTCAAATTGGCTCAACTACTTCGTTTACCAAGAAACCCCATACGATATCCGCGAGATTAAATAATCCTCTTTTATCCAGTAAAACAATTACATAAATGCAAACGCAACCAACCAACCAACTCAAAAGCGTAGAATAGGTTATATTGATGCACTACGAGGATTTACTATGATTTTGGTAGTGTGCGTGCACACTTCAACATTTTCAGAAGTTGACACATATCCATACTCGGAGTTTTTCGGTTTATTTAGAATGCCACTATTCTTTTTTATTTGTGGATTTATTTTTTATAAAAGTTCTCAACGTTGGAACTTTATCAATAGCATTAAATTTTTGTCTAAAAAATTTTTAGTTCAAATAATTCCGACCATAATATTCCTATCATTATATCTATTTGTCATCCCTTATGATTCCATAAATGGCAAATTAAATGGGTATTGGTTTACAATTACGTTATTTGAATTTTTTGTTGCGTATGTATTATTCAATCTTTTTATAATGAATAAGATTGCTTGTAATACCACCCTTATATGTTTTGCTTTGTTCATATATATTTTTTCATACCAAGCTTGGTGTCACAACAACTATCCTTTTATTAATGACTATTTTGTTTGTTCTTTTGGGTTCTTTATATTTTTCATACTCGGCACCATTGCTAAAAAACACTTTAACAAGGTTCTTTTTATTTTCAATCATAACATAATCATGATGGCTATTATTTCATTAATGATGATTGGTTCAATTTGCTTTATTAATGGTTATTTTGTCCATTTAGAGGTTAGATTATTATTATCTATTCTCGGCATCTTCTCTATTTTCTATTTCTTCATGAAGAATGGAGAATATTTCGACAATTCTCGCATTGGAAAAGCGCTACAATTCATCGGCCGTAGGACTCTCGACATTTATCTTTTACATTATTTCTTTGTAAATAATTCTATGTCATGGATTAAAAACATTGGTGTAGAATCTCCTACCATAACCTTCGTTATCTCAATATTAACAGCACTAGTCATCATTGGCATCTGCCTTTTAATCAGCAAATTCTTACGCACAAATACTCTTTTAGGCAAAATACTCTTTGGAGCAAAAGTTTCTACAAATGAAAAAGGATAATGTTGCCATTTTGCAACATTACCCTTCCTAAATTTATTTGATCTTTCTAAGATCAAAAATTATTAAATTCCGAGTTTGCGTCTTATTGACTTAGGAATAGAGTTTTTATTTACAACTATTGAGATTGTT
>JAFYSL010000039.1 GCA_017559355.1 Muribaculaceae bacterium | reverse complement strand
GCTGTAGCAACATTTGCATCAATTATGTATTCAGTTGAAGCAACAACCAACTCTTACTCTTCTTCTAACTTCGATTTCATGCCTGGCACACACTACTATTGGCGTGTGAAAGCTAATACAGCTAATACAACTGAATCAGTTTCAGCTACAGAATCGTTCTACACAAAAGAAGAAGAAGTTATTGAGCCTGTAGATCCAAATCCAAGCGATTCTCCAACTGAAGGCGTAGAATACGAAACAGTTAACAACCTAAGCATCAAAAACCTTTGGATTTACTCAATCCAAAAAGGAAACTTCCACGAAGAACTTGGTCGTGACCAACGTGGTATGGCTGCTTACAATGGCAAAGTATATATCTCAGAACGTGCAAGCGGAGCTGGTTACCTTCTCGAATTTGAAGGCAACACCGGTAAATTCCTTCGCAAAATTGCTCTTACTGGCGACTATTTAACACTATCTGATGGAAATTCATTAGGTTATCCTTGTAACGACGTATTTGTTGATGGTGCGAACCACCTTTGCGTAGCAAATATGATTACCTCTTCATCTGAAAAGAGCCAATTAAACGTTTCTATCGTTGATGTTGAAACAGGTGCTACTACTCGAGTATTTGAAACAGACATCTCAAATGCATCATTACGTATTGACAACTGTATGGCATGGGGCGACCTCACTAAAAAAGATTCTAAAGTTTATGCAGCTCCATCAGGAAATAATGCTACATCTTCATCATTTCGCAAACGCATCTATTGCTGGACTCGTACCAAAGACTATACTGCAGGTGTAACAGATCTTTACAATGAATGGACTCTTGGATATAACTCAGTTAAAAACTTCTATCCAACAGCATCTAACTTTGGTAACGCACCTCGCGTATTACCTATTGGTGAAAATCGTGTAATCGTTGATGGTACGGCTGTATATCCTACATTATACGACTACAATACCGGTTGGAATGGTGCTACAGCCTCACTTGAAGACAGTTTTAGCTCTAACTCAAAAATCAAACCTTCAGGGCTATTAAGTGCAGGTATGTGCACAGGTGCAATCAATGGTCGCAATCTATTCATTTATAGTTTTAACGACGACCAAGCAGAGTTCTACAACTTTGCTATCGTCAACAACCCTTCTGACTTTGACTATGGTGAAATGGAATTACTTTGGACTGTTCCCAAAGCTGGTCTTGGAAACGTAGGTAACTCTTATGTTTCTTCAATCCCAGCAACTCAACAAAATGCTGATGGTTCATTAAACCTCTATATCTACACTCCTAACAATGGTCTTGCTGCTTATCGCATCGACGACCCAACTACAAGTGTAGAAGGTGTTGAAATCAACACTCAACTCAACATCAATGCTTACAACAAAGCAATTCACTGTTCTGAAGTTGTAAATAAGATTGAAGTATTCACACCTGCAGGCGTTAAGGTTGCCGAAGGTAAAAATTGCCAATCACTCAATGTGGCAAACCTTCAAAAAGGCATCTACCTTGTTCGCGCTACAACCGATGACGAAACAATCTCTGAAAGCGTTGTGATTAAGTAATCACTCACACTTAAATAATCAAAGACCGATGTGGAAAATCCATGTCGGTCTTTTTATTTCTACCAAATAGTTGTAAATTTGTAGAGTAAAAACTCTGCATCTAATGAATTACGACGAGAAATATATGCGCCGAGCAATTCAATTAGCTCGCAACGGAATGATGTTTGCTTCACCCAACCCTATGGTAGGAGCTGTGATTGTGCACAACGATAAAATCATAGGCGAAGGGTTTCATCACAAGTGTGGCGAAGGGCATGCCGAGGTAAATGCAGTAGCATCGGTTACACAACCTGAACTTCTAGCCCATTCTACCATATATGTAACCCTTGAGCCCTGTTCTCATTATGGAAAAACTCCACCATGTGCACAGCTCATCATAGACAAGAAAATTCCTCGCGTAGTAATTGGTAGCCTCGACCCATTTGAGAAAGTGAGTGGTAGAGGAGTCAAAATGCTTAAAGAAGCAGGCATTGAGGTTGTTCACGGCATTTTAGATGACGACTGTCAACAACTCAACACCAAATTCATCACTGCCCACACTCTACATCGCCCATTCGTCACACTCAAGTGGGCACAAAGTGCAGATGGATATATCGACCATATTCGCACTGAGTCAACACCCCATGCTGCACGTTTCTCTACCCCACAATCATCGGCACTTGTACATAAACTTCGTGCCACTCATAATGCCATTATGGTAGGAGCAAATACTGTTATCAACGACAATCCAACTCTTGATTGCCGATTGTGGCATGGCAACAGTCCTATACGCGTAGTATTAGATCGCCAAGGCATTGTCTCGGTCAATTCCAAATTACTCACGGACAATCCTCAACGCACTATATATTTCACTTCAGTTGAACGTAAAGAGATATCCCCTCTCGTTACACAAATCATTATCAACCACGACACCCCACTGTCAGAGATTTTAACTATACTATACAAGCGAAATATCACCTCAGTTCTCATCGAGGGAGGCGCTACGCTATTGCAGAATGCCGTAGACAACAACCTTTGGGACATAGCACGCGTTGAGACTGCTCCATTCTCATTGGATAATAATGGATGCGTTAAAGCCCCATCCATCAATACTACCCCCACCTCTACACAACATATCGGCAACAATATTATAGAAATACATAATCATAATTAACTATCTAACACCCCTTTTTAATAATTATCAGGACCTCATATTTCCCTTTATTTAATTTAACAATACTCTTCACACTATTTCTTTGCACTAAATTTTATATTTTATTGAGGTTTCTCGCATTGCTATAACAAATTATAAGAGTTTTTTCAATTATATTAATGAAAAGATTGCTAACTTTGCAAATTGTAAAATAATATATCTATGTTGAAGAAACTATTTATTTTTATAATACTTGCAACCACTGCACTCGGTTTTATAGCGTGCAACGAGGACGATGACGAGAACCTATCATCTTCAAATGTAATGGTTACAGCCTTCTCATTGAACGAAAACGACAAAGTCCTCAATAATCTTGACTCGGTATTTTTTACTATCGATTTGATAAACGCAAAAATATACAATGCCGACTCTTTACCCTACGGCACTAATGTATCGAAACTTGTTGCAACCATTTCCACTTCGGGTAGTTCGGTGGCTGAGTTACACATTCCTCGTCCTGGTCAATCTGACACAATTATTGATTATCTAAAAAAATCAACCGATAGCATTGACTTTAGCAATGGACCAGTGAAACTTCACCTCGTAGCTCACGATAAAACAACTTCACGCGACTACTCTATCCATGTGAATGTGCACAAAATCAAACCCGATTCACTATTTTGGAACAAACTATCAGTAAATAAATTACCAACAAGCTTCGGAAACCCTACAGCTCAAAAAACTGTACAGTATAAATCTCAAGCAGTTTGCCTTGTTAAGGATAATGAGCAGTATTCGCTTGCTAAAACTAGCAATCCTGCTAACTACACTCGTTGGGAGATCTCAGAAGTTACCTTCCAATTCACTCCTAACGTAAATTCACTCGCTGCTACAAGCGATGCGTTATATATACTCGATAACGAAGGGCATCTTTATACTTCTGTCGATGGCACAGAATGGACTGCACGTGACACTCAATGGCATCACATCTATGGTGGTTACGGAAGCACCCTTTTAGGAGTTAAATATAGCGACGGCAAATACTATCACACTACATATCCAGAGTCAATCACTTCGCTCATTGACGATGACTGTCCAATTTCGGGAACAAGTACTCTCGTATACTACGACAACAAGTGGAGCTCATCTCAACAAGCATTCCTCATCGGTGGTCGCACTATTGATGGTACACCAACAGGCGATATGTGGGGTTATGATGGTAAGGAATGGGGCAAAGTGAGTCAAAAAGGTATTTATCCTCGCGAGGGTATGACATTCTTCTCATACCAAACATTCAAAACCGACTCTACAAATTGGGAAGTAACAGAATATCCAACACTCATAGCATTTGGAGGTTTTGATGCTGAAGGATATCCTGGTCGCAATGTATTCGTATCTATCGATATGGGTATTCACTGGAAACTAGCAGACGATCTTCTACAACTTCCCGAATATATGCCAAGCATGGGTGGTGCTCAAGCACTTATTTTCAATCGCACACTCGAATCACGTAGCATAGAAACTGGTTGGGTGGATTATCCTTCAAAAGCCCTCCCACGTTGGTGGCAAATCGATAAATCTACCCTTTCTCGTGCAAGTCAAATGCCAAATTCATGGGAATGTCCATATATCTACGTCTTTGGTGGTTATGATGAATATGGCAACCTCTACAACACTATTTGGCGTGGAGTTCTTAACCGCTTAACATTCAAACCTATTTTCTAATGAAACAAGTAGGCGCAACACTCCTAATCTTCGTTATGATGCTATTCGTTTCGACACCAATGCGTGCCGAAGAATATGCGTCGTATAAATTTGATGTGGGTGTACACGCAGGTGTGAGTGGATATCTTGGCGATGCCAATGAAAGCAACATATTCCAACACCCAGGATACACTGCTGGGGCTTCGTTTCGTTACCTACCTAATGGACGAATGGCTGTTCGTGGAATCTTCACCACTGCTTCATTAAGCGGCAATACAGCCGACTTTGAGGACAAATTTCCAGGAGGTGAAAACTATGCATTTTCATCACAAATATACGATTTAGGCGCACGCTTTGAATTTAATTTCTTCAACTACGGTATTGGCGAAACATATAAACGTATGCGTCGTTGGAGTCCATACCTCTCGCTCGGTGTTGGAGCAACACTTGCTGTTTGCGAAGGGTCTACTGCTTTCGCTCTCAATATCCCTATGGGAGTGGGCGTAAAATACAAAGTTATGCCACGACTCAACCTCGGATTAGAATTCTCTATGACTAAAGTTTTTGGTGACAATGTTGATGGTGAAATCTCCGATTTATACAATATTTCAAGTTCATTTTTAAAAAATACCGACTGGTATTCACAAATAGCATTTTCTATTACTTATGAATTTGGAAAACGCTGTGAAACTTGTCATTATGTTGACTAATAAACTCATTTTAAGATATGACACTAATTGACCAAATTGACCAATCAAAACTTCCCAACCATGTTGCAATAATCATGGATGGTAATGGCCGATGGGCTAAAGCTCGTCAACTTAATCGTTCGGCTGGTCATGTCGAAGGGGTTAATACCGTGCGTCGTATCACCGAAATTGCCTCAGAAATAGGAATTAAGCATCTCACGCTCTATACTTTCTCAACTGAAAATTGGAATCGTCCAAAAGAGGAGGTTGATGCTCTTATGCACCTCGTCGTTACAGCGATTGAGCGTGAAACTCCCGACTTAATAAAAAACAATGTAAGTCTTACAATGATTGGCGACATGGACCGCATGCCCAAAGAAGCTTACGAACGTCTCAATCAATGTATTAAAGACACTTCTCATTGTTCTGGTCTCACACTTTGCCTCGCGTTGAGCTACTCATCACGTTGGGAAATCGTTGAAGCATGCAAAGAGATTGCTAAAAAAGTAAAACTCGGCACCCTCAATCCCGAGGAGATTGACGACAATACCATAGCTATGCACCTCAATACTGCATCAATGCCCGACCCCGACCTCTTGATTCGTACAGGTGGCGATATGCGTGTGAGCAACTTCTTGCTATGGCAAATTGCTTATGCTGAGATAAATGTAATCGACACTTACTGGCCCGACTATAGCAAAGATGACTTCTGCCGTGCTATCATTCAATATCAATCGCGTGAACGCCGCTTTGGGCTCACAAGCGAACAAGTAACTAAATGAAATTTCTCTACTACACTATGCGATATAGATTAACTTTATTAATTGCTATCATTTGTGCGACGGTATTGGGTATTAAAGCCCAAGCTCCCGTTGATACTATATACAATCCACCTGTCATATTCTCATCGATGCCTAAGCAATATGAAATTGCAGACATCAAAGTCACAGGCAACGAAAACTACGAAGAATTTATCGTAATTGGTTACTCTGGGCTTAAGAAAGGTGACATCATTGAGGTACCTGGGAGCGAAATTACCACTGCTGCGAAACGACTCATGAAGCAAGGACTGTTTGCTCAAGCACAAATAAAAGTTGAAAAAATCGCAGGAAATAAAGTATGGTTAGAGATTGCTCTTCGCACACAACCTCGCATCTCTGAAATCAACTATATTGGGGTAAAAAAGAGTGAAAAAGAGGAACTCCAAGAGCGTCTTCAATTGATGAAAGGCAATCAAATCACTCAAAACATCGTAAACCGTGCAACTAAAATCATAGAAAAATATTTTGACAACAAAGGTTTTAGCAATGCATCGGTAAAAATCGACCTTCACGAAGACCTTTCAAAGAAAAACGAAATGATTGTCGACATTATTATCGACAAAAACAACAAAATGAAGGTTAATAAAATCTATCTTACTGGCAATGAGGTGTTGACTGATAAGAAGATTAAACGAGCAATGAAGAAAACCAACGAAAAAAACAATATTCTTGAATTGTTTAACCAAAAGAAATTCGTTGAGACTGACTATAAAGATGACCTTGACCGCATCATTCAAAAATATAACGAATATGGTTATCGTGATGCAAAGATTGTTGCCGACAGCATTGTTCAATTTAACGAAAAAACTGTTGACGTATACATCACTATTGATGAAGGTAAAAAATACTATATCAAAGATATAAACTGGGTAGGTAATACCTTATATTCTTCTCAAGAATTGTCAAATGTGCTTGGCATTCTTCCTGGTGAAGTATACAACCAAAAACTTCTCAATGAAAGATTGTCAGAAGATGATGATGCCGTTTCAAATTATTACATGAATAAAGGGTATCTCTTCTACCAACTCGTGCCTATTGAAAAAAATATCATTGGCGACTCTATCGACCTTGAATTGCGCATGTTTGAAGGACCTCAAGCGCGCATTAACAATGTAGTAATCAATGGCAATGATCGTCTTTATGAAAAAGTTATCCGTCGTGAACTTCGCATCAAACCTGGTGAACTTTTCAGTAAAGACGACTTAATGCGTTCACTTCGTGAAATTGCTCAAACAGGGCACTTCAACCCCGAAAATATGCAACCCGATATTCGTCCTAATGAAGAAAATGGGACTGTTGATATTGTGCTTGATCTCGAGTCAAAAGCCAATGACCAAATCGAATTCTCTTTAGGTTGGGGACAAACAGGTGTAATCGGTAAACTTGCATTGAAATTCACCAACTTCTCAGTAAAAAACCTATTCAAACCAAGTTCTTACCGAGGCATTATCCCACAAGGTGAAGGTCAAACATTTACAATTAGCGCACAAACCAATGCTAAATACTACCAAGCATATAGCATCTCGTTCCTTGATCCATGGTTTGGAGGAAAACGACCTAACTCATTCTCATTGTCGGCATACTACAGCCGTCAAACTGGAGTAAACTCATCTTACTACAACAGCAACTGGTCTAATCCATATCTATATGGTGGCTATGGATATGGCTACGGATATGGTTCAGATTATTATCAAAGTAGCATTCAAAATGCATATGACCCCAATAAGTTATTGCAAATGGCAGGTGTTACACTCGGATTCGGTAAACGTTTAAGTTGGCCCGATGACTATTTCACACTCTCTGCTGAATTGTCTTACAACTGGTACTCTCTTAAAAACTGGGAATACCTCTACTATATGAACAATGGTGTGTCAAACTCATTTGTATTAGGTTTAACATTTGCTCGTAATAGTATTGACAATCCATTATACACTCGCCGAGGTAGTTCATTCTCACTTAGCGCTCATTTAACCCCTCCTGCGTCACTATTTAACCCACACACAAACGAAGAGTGGGAAGCTCTTAGTAAAGAAAACACTACCGAAGCTAAAAAAGAGCTCTACAAGTGGATTGAATATTGGAAAATTAAATTCCGTTCTCGTACATATACCCCACTTACCGACCCTTATGGTCAATGGACATTGGTGTTGATGACTCGCGCTGACATTGGTTTGCTTGGCAGTTATAACAAAAACTTAAAATCACCATTTGAAACATTCTATGTGGGTGGTGATGGTATGACTGGTAGCTACACCTATGCAACCGAAACTATCGGTTTGCGTGGTTACGACAACGGACAATTCACTCCATGGGGTAAAGAAGGTTACGCATATACTCGATTCGGCATGGAACTTCGATTCCCATTCATGTTGCAACCAACAACAACTATCTATGGTTTGGCATTTGTTGAAGGTGGTAACGCATGGCAATCGGTTAAAGACTTCTCGCCATTCTCACTCAAGCGCAGTGCTGGTGCAGGTGTTCGCATCTACCTCCCAATAGTTGGTATGATGGGGATCGACTGGGCATACGGGTTTGACAAAGTATATGGTCAAAAAGGGGGTAGTCACTTCCACTTTATCCTCGGACAAGAATTTTAAAAAACATTTATTGACTAAACTTTTCTTATTCACGATAGTCTTACTATTAAGAAATCAATTAAAACGACTAAATCATGAAGAAATTAACACTCGTTCTATTTATCGTAGCATGTGCATTTACTGCATCAGCTCAAAAATTTGCACTCGTTGATATGGAATATATCCTCAAAAATATTCCTCAATATGAAATGGCAAACGAACAACTTAACCAACTCTCACAACGCTGGCAAAAAGAGGTCGAAGCAAAATTTAAGGAAGCCGAAACTCTATATAAGAACTATCAAGCCGACATGGTATTCTTAACTGATGATCAAAAGAAAAAGAAAGAGGAAGAAATCACTTCTAAAGAAAAAGAGGCTGTTGATCTTCGCAATAAATACTTCGGTCAAGACGGCGAATTATCAAGCAAACGCCAAAGCCTTTTAAAACCTATCCAAGACGATATCTATAACACAGTTAAGAAGGTATCAGAAGAGAAAGGATACCAAGTAATATTTGACCGTGCTTCATCAGCAAGCATCATATTTGCCTCTCCTCGCATCGATGTTAGCAACGAAGTATTGGCTAAATTAGG
Source organism: Muribaculaceae bacterium (assembly GCA_017559355.1). Taxonomy (GTDB): domain Bacteria; phylum Bacteroidota; class Bacteroidia; order Bacteroidales; family Muribaculaceae; genus RGIG4079. The sequence goes on along the minus strand of JAFYSL010000039.1, from coordinate 17,856 downwards.
TTATTCAAAATAATTAAACTAACTTTGCAATAACAAATTACTACATACTGAATTTATAACTAAAATCACATTATACGAAAATGATTAAGAAAATTCTTCTCGCAATCATGATTGCGATTCCAGTGTGCGCAATGGCACAAACTAAAATTGGTGTTATCTCTGCTGATTCTGTATTCCAAGTAATGCCCGAAACAGCTCAAGCTCAACTTCAACTTCAAGAAAAGTCAAAGATGTATGACGGCGAAATCAAGAAACTTCAAGAAGAGCTCCAAAAAAAATATACTGAATTCCAAGCATTGGAAAAAGACACTAACACTCCTGCATCTATCAAAGAACGTCGTGTTCAAGAAATCCAAGAATTGGATACTAAATATCAACAATTTATCCAAACTGCTGAACGCGATATCCAAATGCAACAACAACAACTTCTCGCCCCTATTCGCGAAAAAATCATGATTGCAATCAAAGCTGTAGGTAAAGAAAATGGCTTTACTGCAATTCTTCCCGAAGGTGTTGCTATCTACACTGGTGATGACGTTATCGACATTACTCCTTTGGTAAAAGCTAAACTTGGTTTGAAATAATAAAACATTCAACAATATCTCCCAACGGATAGAGCTTTTGCTCTATCCATTTTTTTGTTTTTAAGAAGAGATTTCATAAATTTGCACTATGAAACGATTAAGCGACAACCCTGGACCTATTGGTGTATTTGATTCAGGATATGGTGGATTAACCATTCTGAATGAGATACAACGCGTAATGCCCGATTATAATTATATCTATCTCGGGGATAATGCACGGGCCCCTTATGGCACACGATCGTTTGACATCGTGTATCGTTTCACTCTTCAAGCAGTAAATTATCTCTTTGAACAAAGGTGTCACCTAGTAATCCTCGCATGCAACACAGCATCGGCAAAAGCCCTACGTTCTATTCAACAAAAAGATCTTCCATTAATTGATGCTAATCGCCGTGTACTTGGCGTAATTCGTCCTACGGTAGAGAAAGTGGGCGAATTGTCTAAAAATGGTAATATCGGTGTATTTGGCACGCCTGGCACAATCCAAAGTCAATCATACGACATTGAAATAGCAAAACTTCACCCAAAGTTCCATACCTATGGCAATAGCTGTCCTATGTGGGTGCCGTTGGTAGAAAATCGCGAAGCCGATAAACCTGGTGCTGATTATTTTGTAAAACAAGAGGTAGATAATCTTTTTGCACAACAACCAGACATAGATACTGTGCTTCTCGCATGTACTCACTACCCATTGCTTTTTGATAAAATTCGCCAATATGTACCACAATCGGCACAAGTGATTAAACAAGGTGAAATTATAGCAGAGAGTCTTGTTGACTATATGCAACGCCACCCTGAAATGGATGCCCATTGCACTCGTGGGGGTATTACTCGGTACCTCACAACTGAAAATGCCTCAAAATTTTCTGAAATGGCAAGCATTTTCCTCAACCGCCCCATCTCTGCTACTCAAATTGAGTTGAAATAACACACCTGAAGAAACTCTATTTTCCTAATTATATTATTGCAAATGCGTAACGCCAAGAGATAGTACACTTAGGCGTGTAGTAGGTGATACTCTATGTATTTCCTCGCAACAAGCAAGAATGGTAGCGCCAGTAGTAATTACGTCGTCAACGATTAGAAGGTGTTTTCCTTCTATTGCATCTACATTTTTCACTTGATAGAGTCCTTTGGTATTTTCCCAACGCTCATACCGGTTTTTGCGAGTTTGAGTGCCATGTCCTCGGCTTGCTTTTAACGCATCTACTACCGCAATTCCAGTTGCTTTACTCAACGCTTTTGCCAATACCTCACTTTGGTTATATCCACGATTTAATCGTTTGAGCCAATGCATGGGTACTGGTATAATTATATCAATATCATCGAAAAATTGGATTGTTCTTAATTCATTAACAAATTGCGTTGCCAACTGATTGATTATCGCTGGCCGATTGTTATATTTAGCTATTTGAATCAATCGAGCATAATCACTTTCACGATAATAATAGAAATAACCCGTAGCTTTTTCTATAGGAGCTTTTCCTACTAATCGTTGATGAAGAATATTAAAATTTTCGAGATGCAAACGAGTGCGAGGCATATCAAGATTACAGTGCAAACACATCAAATTCTCACCCCTAGCCAGAGAGCGTCCACACACCTCACACACCTTGGGAAATATTACCCTCAACACATCATCACCCCACTCTTTCAACCATGTTAAGTCCATCGCGAAGGTTCTTTTATTATTTGAGCAATGAGCGAAGGTTCATAACCTCTTGATGCCACTGAACGGAATAATCGAGTACGTCCTTCGTATGTATCAACATCTTTTATAGTTGATGCTTTTGACTTAACAACCGACACCAATATTTCTGCATACTCCTCAGCATCAATAGTTTCTAATGCCAATGTAATATCGCTACTTTGAATCTGTTTTGCACGCAAACCATACACAATTTTCAACCGTCCCCAACGATTAAATCGATACTTATCTCGACAATAAGCCACAGCAAATCGAGCATCGTCAACAAATCGAGTTTTGATTAGCGTTGCAATAATCTTTTTGCTATCGGTCGATGTGATACCCCAACGATACAACTTTTGACGCAAATCGTAGGTACATTGCTCCGACTGCGCACAAAGAGCCTCCAATCGCATCAATGCATCTTGCGGAGTCATTGTCTTTTTGCGTTTAGGAGTATCCATATATATTCTATCTTTTAGCGCAGAGTATACGCTCTTTCCCCTGCATATCATTTACTATTTCGATATCGTGATAACCCAACTGACGCATCATCTCCACCATTTCAGTAGCAAAAAGTGGGTTTATTTCATAATATATATATCCCCCACGATTCAATGCTTCTACACCAAATGTAGCTATTACTCTATAAAATCGCAATGGGTCATCGTTTGGCACAAATAATGCCGTTGATGGCTCGTAGTCAAGCACACTGCGTTCCATATCTATTTGCTCATGTTCAGCAATATACGGAGGGTTGCTCACAATTATATCATATTGTTCACCTCGCTCTTTATGAAGCGAGAGAGCATCACGCAACTGAAAATTGACCTTTGTTTTTAACGCCTTAGCATTTACCGATGCCACATCAAGAGCTCCTTGCGAGATATCGATTGCTGAAACTAGTGGGAATTTCAATCCACGAGCAAGCGTGATAGCAATGCATCCACTACCAGTGCCTACATCCATCACTCGTAAGTCTTTTTCCTCACCATGACGTGAGATAATCAAATCAACAAGTTCTTGTGTTTCGGGACGAGGGATAAGAGTGTCGCGAGTAACCTTAAAACGATTGCCTTCAAATCGCGCCCATCCAAGCACATATTGTAATGGTTCTCCCTTCTCTACTCGCTCCACCACAGAATCAATTTTGCCAATAACAAAATCACTCAATTCCTCATTGCCCTTAATTAGCAATTCAACCTCTGAATAGCCCAATATGTCATCAATAATATCACGAGCCATCCAATAAGCCTCTCGCTCACCAACTATCGGAGTCAGTTTTTGCTTAATCTCTCTATTTTTTTCTAATAGCGTCAATTCTCAAATATTTTGTTACACAAAGGTAATGAAATTTACACTAAAAGAGGTGAATTGAACGAGGAAAAAGGGAATAGTCTATTATTTCTTCAATAACAATAAAATATATAATAACGCAAAAGTGCTTTTAATCCTTAATTATACATTGTAGATTTATTATTTTTTTCTAATTTTGCGCCACGAGCGTAATCGCATGAGCGATATGCGCTTTTATTTTTCACAACAATCATTTTATAAACATCTTTGTATGAAGAAAATTCTCACATCTTTATTACTTGCAAGCATAGTTGCCATACCACTGCATGCGATAGAGACCGAGTCACACAACAATAGGCTATACTTTACTATCACTGAGTGCAATGACTTATCACTTGTGCCTATCACTTTGTATTTAGAAAATCCCTCTATCGATATCACTGCTATTGAAATGTATTTCACCTTGCCCGAAGGGGTAAATATAACATCTATTGAGTCAACAACTCGTTGTGCTACTAATCACGAAATCACTACTGGCGACACTCCAAATGGCTATTTTATTTCGATAGCGAGCGAAAATATTGAGAAGTTTGACGACACTGAAGGTGCTGTGTGCACACTATTTTGCGACTTCTCCCCCCTTGCCGATGGCGATTACACAATCTCAACATCAGGAGTGTTTGCCGTTGGCGTAGCTGATGAAATTATTACATGTTACACTACAGCCAACCAGGAGGAACAATTTACTAAGAATAGCGTTTCTGGCATTGAATCCATTTCCCTCAACGCATCAAATAGTAGTCTTGAAATCTACAATATTCAAGGCATTCGCTTAAAAGAACCTCAAAAAGGGCAAATCAACATTATAAATGGCAAAAAAGTGATTTTATGAAAAAAAAACTAATGATATTATTTAATGCTGTGGCATTGTGTTGCTCTATGGTTATGGCTAGCGTAATCTTACCTGCTGACGTCAACAATGACGGCATAGTGTCAAAAGAAGATGCAACTCTTATTTACAATTTCATTTGTGGCACTGCCGATACATCAATTACAACCGATATGGTTGATGTAAACAGCGACGGCAAAGTCAACACTGCCGATGTGGTAGAGGTGTATCTCAAACTCAATGAGATTGCAAATAATATTCCATATCTAACATTCTCTGCCAACGAAACACAGATAATGACAATTAAAATAAAAGGAACTTACACATTAGATGAAAGCCTTGAATACTCCGTGAACGATAGCGAATGGGCAAGATTAACTGCCTCTACACCCATCTCATTTGGTGGCGACTACGGTACCCTTCGCATGCGTGGAACGAGTTCTACTGGTATGGCTACTGATTTCACTAAATATGCTCAAATCACCTTTGATTCTAAAAATATATTAGTAGCATGTTCTGGTGATATCCGCACTTTAGTTGACTATACAAACTATTCCTCAGCTGATACCGACGAGGCTCGTTTCTGCTATCTTTTCAATGGTTGCACAAACTTAACCTCTGCACCCGAACTCCCTGCCGATGCATTAGCTGAAAGGTGTTATTATGGTATGTTCTATGGTTGTACTAACTTAACATTACCTCCTGCGTTACCTGCGACATCGCTAAAAGCATCATGCTATTACAGCATGTTTTACGGTTGTACCGGATTGACTACCACTCCCTCACTTTCAGCCGATACTTTGGCTGATATGTGCTACTACAATATGTTCTACGGCTGTAAAAGTTTAACAACAGCCCACAATCTTCTTGCCTCAACATTGGCAAAGAGTTGCTACGCTAATATGTTTTATGGTTGCACCGCATTGACCAATGCTCCTGCACTTCCTGCGACAACGTTGGAAGCAAACTGCTACGAAAAAATGTTCTATGGTTGTTCAAGTTTGATCACAGCCCCTGCTCTACCAGCAACAACATTAGCCGAAAAGTGCTACTATTACATGTTCCGCGATTGCTCTGCCATGACTACATCCTCAGAACTACCAGCTACCACGTTGGCAAAAAGTTGCTACGAATATATGTTCTATGGTTGCACAGGCTTGGAAACCACTCCTACAATACTCGCTACCACAGTGGCCGAAAGATGTTGCTATGGCATGTTCTATAACTGCACTGGATTGACTACTGCTACACCGCTATACGCCTCTACGTTGGCAGAAAAGTGCTACTACTACATGTTCCGTGGTTGCACAAATCTCAACAACATAACTATGCTCGCTAACGACATCATCTCAGCATCAGGCTGTCTTACAAACTGGGTAGATCGTGTGGCTGCCACAGGAACCCTTTTCAAAGCAACTGAAATAGATGAATCTGCCTTTTCACGAGACAAGAATGGCATTCCTAACGGTTGGACAATAGAGAACTATAATCGTTAAAATTGAACAAGAAAAATTGACATTGTTAATTGTGAATAGCAAATCATAAATTATTCTATCATTTTTCCACAAAAACTATTGCATTTATAACAAAAAGATTATATCTTTGCACAAAAGATTAAAATTTATCACTGAAACATGACTTTTAACGCAACATATCATCATTATCATTATCTCATTCTTTAATGGGAAGCATGGTGGCGTAAATATGTTAAGCTCAACATTCCATAACTAACAAAACACAAAGCCGGCTTCCTTACTACAAGGCAACCGGCTTTTTAATTAGAAAACAATAAATACGACATAATACAATGGAAACTAAACTTAGAATTGCAGTGCAATCAAAGGGACGCCTTTATGAGGAAACAATGGAGCTACTCTCAGAGGCTGGCGTGAAAATGACTTCAGTAAAAAGAACTTTACTCGTATCATCACGCAACTTTCCTGTTGAATTACTCTTCCTTCGCGATGATGATATCCCTGAATCGGTAGCTATGGGCACAGCCGATATTGGTATTGTGGGATTAAACGAAGTGCTTGAAAAGGATAAAGCCGTAGAGGTTATCAAAGAATTGGGTTTCAGCAAGTGTCGACTATCTCTTGCAATACCTAAACGTGAAGAATACAACGGTGTTGAATGGTTTAACAACCGCAAGATTGCAACGTCTTACCCCGTAATTCTTCAAAAATACCTCGACGAAAACAATATCAAAGCCGACATACATGTAATCACTGGTTCGGTTGAAATTGCTCCAGGCATTGGTCTTGCTGATGGTATTTTTGATATAGTTTCTTCAGGTTCTACCCTTGTGAGCAACAATTTGGTAGAGGTTGAAAAAGTGCTTGAATCTCAAGCAGTGCTCATTGGTTCGAAGAAACAACAACTTCCTGAAGAAAAACAAGCAATTCTCGAAGAACTTTTATTCCGTTTCGATGCCGTAAAAGCTGCCGACGGAAAGAAATATATCTTGATGAATGTGCCTCGCGAGAAACTCGATGATGTGTTGGCAGTATTACCAGGCATCAAGAGTCCCACAGTGCTACCACTAGCCAATGCTGATTGGTGTTCTGTTCACACAGTATTGGAAGAAAAACGATTCTGGGAAATCATCGGCAAATTGCGTAATGCAGGAGCCGAAGGTATTCTCGCTCTCGACATCGAAAAAATGGTATTATAACCCTTTTACCACCAAACAATGGAAATTATCAAATACCCCTCACGCAACACTTGGGACGACCTTTCACAACGAGCATTGGCCGACAAAGCCAATGAAGTGAAAGCAATCGTGGCCGACATTATATCAAATGTGGCTAATCGTGGCGATGAGGCTGTAAAAGAATATGAACAACGATTCACAGGTGCAACACTCACCTCTCTTGCCGTGAGTAAAGAGGAGATTGACGAGGCGGCATCGTTGGTGAGCGAGGAGTTGAAAGAGGCTATCGAAACGGCTCGCAAAAACATTGAATCGTTCCACAAAGCACAAGCTACTGAGGTGGTTGTTGAAACAGCACCAGGGGTGAAATGTATTCAACGCCAGGTGCCTATCGCAAAGGTGGGACTGTATGTTCCTGGTGGCAACTCTCCCCTATTCTCAACCGTGTTGATGCTTGCTGTACCTGCCGTTATTGCTGGTTGCAAAGAGATTGTGCTCTGCACCCCTGCTAGTAAAGATGGCAAAGTACACCCCGCTATTTTATATGCAGCAAGCGTGGCCAGTGTGAGCCAAATATACAAAACTGGTGGCGCACAAGCTATAGCTGCAATGGCATACGGAACTGAAACAATCCCTGCTGTGTATAAAATTTTCGGTCCAGGAAATAGATTTGTCACCGAAGCCAAACGCCAAGTGAGCGAGGGCAAAGTTTCAATCGACATGCCTGCTGGTCCATCGGAGGTGCTTGTAATTGCCGATGAATGTGCCAACGCAGCATTTGTAGCGTCCGACTTCCTTTCGCAAGCCGAACATGGACCTGATAGTCAATCAATCCTCGTTACTACATCAGAGCAACTTCTTGAACAGCTGCCTATCGAAATCGAAAATCTGTTGCAAGTGTTGCCCCGCCGTGAAATGATGGAAAAATCATTGAGCCATAGCCGAATGATACTATTGAGCAACGATGATGAAGTGATGGAGTTTTCTAACCACTATGCTCCCGAGCACTTGATTATCAACCACTCAAATGCGTGGGATTTAGCAGCAAAGGTTACCAATGCGGGATCGGTATTCGTAGGACCATATTCGCCTGAGAGTGCTGGAGACTATGCATCGGGCACTAATCACACCCTCCCCACATCGGGCTATGCTCGCACTTATAGCGGAGTAAATCTTGATAGTTTCACAAAGAAAATCACATTCCAAGAACTCACACCACAAGGCATTGCTTCGATAGGTCGTGCAGTTGAGGTAATGGCTGAAAACGAAGATTTATTCGCTCACAAAATGGCAATGACACTGCGCATTGAGTCGCTAAACAAATAATCGACACAACAGACAGTTACACTGATATGACACTTAAAGAATTAGTAAGACCAAATATATGGAATCTTGAGCCTTATACCTGTGCTCGCAACGAATTTACCGGTGCGGCTCGTGCATGGCTCGACGCCAACGAAAATAGTCGCATCGACGGACTTAACCGCTATCCCGATCCTTTGCAATGGGAAGTTAAAGAGCGATTAGGTGCTATTCGCAAAGTTGATGCCTCACGCATATTCCTCGGTGTGGGTAGCGACGAATGTATCGACATCGCCTATCGTGTATTTTGCCGCCCAGGCGTTGACAATGTAGTGGCACTCGAACCCACCTATGGCATGTATCAAGTGTGTGCCGACATTAACGACGTTGAATATCGCCGAGTGAGCCTTAACGATGATTTCACTCTCAATATTGACGCAGTGCTTGAAGCAACCGACGAGAATACAAAGATATTATGGATTTGCACCCCTAATAACCCCACTGGCAACGCATTCCCACGCGAACAGTTGCGAGAATTGTGCAGCCGATTTGGAGGCATAACCATTATCGATGAAGCATATATCGACTTCTCTCCCAAAGGTTCAATGGTGGAGTTTCTCGATGAGTTTCCACGCATGATAGTGATGCAAACATTCTCAAAGGCATGGGCAAGCGCAGCAATGCGTCTTGGAGTGTCGTATGCATCGCAAGAGATAATCGACATATACAACAAGGTTAAATACCCATACAATATTAATATTCTCACTCAACGCCAAGCACTTAAAGTGCTCGACGACATCGACAACATCAATCGCATCACAGCCGAGATTCTCGATGCTCGCAATGCTCTTGTTGCCGAGATGGCAATGCTCGATGTGGTTGAAAAAATCTACCCTTCCGATGCCAATTTTGTACTTGCAAAGGTTACTAATGCCAATGCAATCTATGCATATCTTCGCGATGGTGGCGTGATTGTGCGCAACCGCTCTCGAGTACACCTATGTGGTAACTGCCTACGCATCACAGTGGGTAGCGACGAGGAGAATAAATTATTAATCGAAAAACTTCAAGAATATGGCACAAGATAAAAAACAACGAGTGCTATTCATTGACCGCGACGGCACTCTCATCGTAGAGCCACCGATTGACTATCAAGTTGATTCGCTCGAAAAACTTGAATTTCTCCCAGGTGTGATGCGTGCCATGCACCTTATAGCCACTCGTCTCAATTACAAGCTGGTGATGGTAACAAACCAAGATGGATTGGGCACTGACTCATTCCCCGAAGACACCTTTTGGCCTGCTCACAACAAGATGTTGAAAACGCTCGAAGGTGAAGGAATTGTATTTGACGACATCATCATCGACCGCACTTTTGAACATGAAAATAAGCCTACTCGCAAACCTGGCACAGCCCTCTTGACCGAGTACCTCACTGGCGATTACGACCTCGAAAACTCGTGGGTGATTGGCGACCGCATGAGCGATATGAAACTCGCTGAAAACCTCGGTTGTAAGGGTATTTACATCAACGAAAATGCATTCAAATCGTGGAACGACATCGCTAAATTCCTCCTCGACAACGAACGCCGTGCACACGTTACTCGCAACACAAGCGAAACTCAAATAGATATTGAACTATCGCTCGACGGAGAAGGCAAATGCGAAATTTCAACTGGTTTGGGATTCTTTGACCATATGCTCGAACAGATTGGTCGCCACTCAGGCATGGATATGAAGATTAACGTAAAAGGTGATCTTCATGTCGATGAACACCACACCATCGAGGATACTGCTATTGCTCTTGGCGATGCTCTACGCCTTGCTCTTGGCGATAAACGTGGCATCGAACGATATGGATTTACCCTACCTATGGACGATTGCCTTTGCACCGTAGCACTCGACTTTGGCGGACGCCCATGGCTTGTGTGGGAGGCTGATTTCAAACGCGAAAAAATTGGCGAGATGCCCACTGAAATGTTCCTCCACTTCTTCAAAAGCCTCAGCGATAGTGCTCGCATGAATCTATTCATTCGCGCAGAAGGTACTAACGAACACCACAAAATCGAAGGTATATTCAAAGCTCTTGCTCGTGCTATTAAAATGGCAATTTCTCGCGATATCAACAACTATTCATTACCCTCAACCAAAGGGACTTTATAATAAATCTAATCAATCCCAATAAGCCTAATGACGGGAATAGCATTGCTAATCTCGTCATTTTTTGATGTGAATAATTTGTTTTTCACGTCAAAACCACAAATCCCACATTTTTCTCGTTGAAATTCACTATTTTTGCAGCAAATTTCTAATTATGATTTTAAATATTCTTTTTTTAATAGGTGGGCTCGTATTAATTCTTTTGGGAGCCAACTGCCTCACTGATGGGGCTTCATCAGTAGCTAAAAAATGGGGTGTTAGCGACCTTGTAATTGGTCTTACGATTGTTGCATTTGGCACTTCAGCACCCGAATTAGTTATTAGTTCACTATCTGCCATTAATGACAGTGCTGAATTGGCTATAGGCAATGTAGTAGGCAGCAATTTATTCAATGTTTTGATGATTATAGGTTGCGTATCATTAGTAATGCCTATAAAAGTAGATAAAAGCATCATGAGCAACGAAATACCATTGGTAATTCTCTCGGCTCTTGCTATGTTATTTTGCGCTAATGACATTATTCTCAACGGAGGCACAGCCAATCTCATAAGCCGTGCTGACGGATTAATTTTACTCCTATTTTTCGCAATTTTTATGCGCTACACGTTCTCTATTGCTACGAAAGGAGATTGCGATGATAATACCGAAGAGATAAAAACAATGTCAGGAATTAAAGCCTCACTTTTTATCATTGGAGGTCTTGCAGGATTGATTTTTGGAGGACAATTCTTTGTTGACGGAGCAAGTGGAATTGCATTAAGTATGGGTGTCAGTGAATCAATTGTAGGGCTAACCATTGTTGCGGCAGGGACATCGTTGCCCGAACTTGCAACCTCACTCACAGCAGCATTCAAAAAGAATTCTGGCATGGCAATTGGTAACGTAATTGGTAGCAATATCTTCAACTCATTCTTCATTTTAGGATGTGCATCAACCATTAGCCCACTACCTATGGGAAGCATTACCAACTTCGACTTGCTCTCTATGGTAGGAGCAAGCATATTGTTCTTCACCTTTGGTTGGCTATTTAAACAACGCACCATCACTCGCATAGAAGGAGCAATAATGGTGGCGTGTTACATCGCCTATACTACATACTTAGTAATGCAAGCAACATGATACTAAATAAGGCTATCAGTAATGCCACTTTTGACATTATTATCAATATTCCTCTTTTCTCTATACTTTTCCTTTATTTAAGTTGTGCTATGACTTTGAGATCTCCTACGAGCCATACAATATCTTGTGGTTGGAATACCTCTTCGCCATTTGGTTTGAGGAATTCTTCGCCACGTTGTATTGCAACAACCAATGAGGTGTATTTACCTCGAATATTTGCCGATGCAGAGGTGTGCCCCAATAATGGTGAAGATTCACTGAGTAATACATTTGTAAGTTTGAAATTAGACGCAGTAACAGTTGAATTAATAGGTTCGCGCTCTGCTTCAACGACAGGAAGGAGAGCCTGAATTTGCTCGTCGCTACCTATTACACCAAGTACATCCCCTGGGAATACACGATTATTCCCTCCTGGAATGGGTATTGAAATCGCTCCTCGTTGAATGCTCACAAGGTTTACACCATACCGTTTGCGAATATTAGAATCAGCCAATCGTTCTCCAACAAATTCACATCCGGTACCTACTGTCATAAATGCCATGTGGAGGTCACTCACAAGATTATTATTTTTGCCACTGCGACGCAACTCTCGTTCATTGAGGTTGTCGAGAAACTTAGATTCAAGATTGTTTAATCTATTACCTACTCGTTTAGAAAATAGAATCACAAGCATTATAAATATAGCAAGACCAAAGCATATACCTATGGCAATATTAAATATCGACGAGAGAGTATATACAACAAATGCAGCCGCCAATGCAAAACGGAACAATGACATAACAATTAATGGGACGTCAAATCTAGCGTTAGCCTCTTTTAAGCGTTGGCGTTCAACTTTCTTTGACACAGGCACCGACAACGCCAAAAGAAATGGCGACATTACCACCAATGTAATTACACACCCTGCAAGTTTATACCATGAGGGAATAACATTTTGGAGCCATGGGAAGAGGAATTGCGCCGACACTATTTGAATTGCTATCAAGACGATAGAATATAACAACACACGCCACAAGTAACGACGTAAAAGTGATGACCATAATGATGTATTTTCGCTTTCAACTGATGCTTGTGTAGTGTATCTGTCAATAAGGAAATGTAGTTTCTTTGGAAGAAGGCGTTCAACAATGTTATATGCAGGATCTGCCATTTTAATAAAGTAGGGAGTGGTAAAGGTTGTGATTACCGATACGGCTACCACAATTGGATAAATAGTAGGTTCAAGCACACCGAGCGTCATACCAAGCGATGCAATGATAAATGCAAACTCCCCAATTTGAGTCAACGAGAAACCTGACTGCATTGCAACTTTAAGAGTTTGACCAGTTACAAGCATTCCGAATGTGCCGAATATTATCATACCCACTACAACCACACATGAGAGTATGAGAATTGGCGACCAATAGTCAATAATAACCTGAGGTTGTACCATCATACCCACTGAAATGAAGAACACTGCTCCAAAGAGGTCTTTGACTGGAGCTACAACATGTTCAATACGTTCGGCATAACTTGTGCCAGCAAGAATTGACCCCATCACGAATGCTCCAAGTGCCAATGAAAATCCACAATATACCGAAAACACTGCCATTCCCAAGCATAATCCCATTGCTACAATGAGCAATGTTTCGCTATTTAGGAATCGACGTGCAGCATTAAATGCCGATGGAAGAACAAATACCCCAACCAAGAACCATATAATGAGGAAAAATGCGAGTTTGCCTACGCTATAGAGCATTTCTACTCCTTCAACACTATTATTCACAGCAATTGAAGATAGTATCACCATCATCAAAACCGCAAAGAGGTCTTCTACAATGAGTACCGCAAATACCATTGAAGCAAACTTCTTTTGACGTAGATTCATGTCGGTAAATGCCTTGATAATGATAGTAGTTGATGACATTGACAACATACCACCAAGGAACAAACTATTGATATTAGAGAAACCTAGCAGATGTCCGATGGCAAAGCCTCCCGTCATCATACCTAGCACTATTATCAGAGCCGTAACAACAGCCGAACCTCCAACATTGACAAGTTTCTTAAAACTAAACTCTAATCCAAGAGAGAACAATAACACTACTATACCAATTTGTGCCCAAAACTCAATATTTTCCTCGGTGTTGACCGATGGAAGATACTCGAAGTGTGGAGACGCCAAAAATCCAGCAACTATGTAGCCCAATACTACTGGTTGCTTAATCCATTTGAACACGATAGTTACGACTGCGCCAAGAATAAGAATAAATGCGAGGTCGGTAATAAGTGATGTAATCATATTTTAGTTAGTATTTTTATAGATTTACTTGATTGCCCAATGAGATTGACATTGTATGATGAAGAGTGCGAATATCGGCAAAAAGAGCAACATTATCAGTATGTTCCTTCATCAATACCACAAAATTTATATGTGTAATTTCTTCAGCATAATCATATTCAACAAACACACTGCTTAGGTGTACCTTATGCGCTACAAATAGTTTGCGATAGGCTTCGACATCCTCAACTACGCAACCCACCTTAACGCGAATAATGCGCGAGTCAGAACCCATGCCCATACGATGTTCAAATCGTTCAAGAGGCATAAGTATTACTAGAATTAAAACTGTTGCAATTATTGATACTGTGTATAACCCAATTCCAACGGCAAGTCCTATTGCTGCAACCAGCCAAATTCCAGCTGCAGTTGTCAACCCTCTAACCGAACCTTTCATTTGGATTATCGCCCCAGCTCCAAGGAAACCAATACCAGTTACCACTTGTGCCGCAATACGCCCTGGATCGCCATTTTTAAGTCCAAAATATAATTGAGGCACATAAATCGAGATAATCATTGCTAAAGTCGCACCCAATGCAATCAACGCAAATGTGCGAATCCCTGCTGATTGTCCCTTACGCTTTCGCTCTAGTCCTACTATGCTACCTAGCACAAAACTTAAACACAACTTAAATATTGACGAAACGGTATTCACCTCAACAGCATTGATTGAAGTAATAATATCGTTCCATAGTTGTGTTACACATGTCATATAATTTTTCTATTATTTTTCCACATTAAAACGGCGTGAAGCCAAGCGATATCCATCAGTAAACAATTCTACTAGATATTCTCCACGATTGAGAGCTGTGTTTACATCCCAATAAATTGTCACACCACTGATTTCTTCACCACCATACTCTATTTGTTTACGTGAGGTACATTGAACATTTGCTCCTTCAAATTGGAATGTACCAGCATTGCCCAATAGATTTCCTTCGGGAGATGTAATTCTCAAGTACAAGTTTTTAACACCCACTGGAGTTGAATTGTTTTGAGGAATGGTAAATGTAACCATTAATTGTTTCGCCTTTGCGATTTTTGATTCTTTCTTCCCATTCTTTTTCAATGGAGTGAATGTCAAACCTGTAACATTGAGTTTTTCAGCAAGCACCATGCGCTCTTCGAGCACTTTCTTTTGTTGCGAAACCTCACCCATTTCGGTTGTCAACTTGGAGTTTTTAGATTTGATTTCAGCATTTTCAGCCTTAAGACCTGCATTCTCTTTACTCAATGAGTCGATTTGTGCAACATAATGGCGCAAGATACCTTTGAGAGTTTCAATTTCAGATTGCAACTCTTTGATACGTTTTTTGTTTTTGTTTTTCTCATCTTTGAGTTCTTTACGAAGCTCTTCAATACGCTCTTTTGCTTTATTATACTCTTCAGTAATAGAATCGTTTATCACGATTTTCAACGATTGATTTTCAATTGCTTGAAATTGGTCGTCAAGGGCTTGAAATTCATTATTAAGCTGAATTTGCTCATTTTCAAGCATAAGTTGCTCGTTGGCAGTTTGCAACTCTAAGTTCATTGCTTCTGCCTCTCTCATACGTGCATTTTGTGAAAAGAATAGCCATAAAAATAGCACAATTAATAGAGCTACAATAATAGCAATCACGCGATACATCATTGCTGTTTTAGGATTGTTGATATCCTTATTCTCTTCAATATTAGAACTATTAATATTCTTATTTTCTTCGATATTGGGACTTGTTATTTCTTTATTTTCCTCCATACTATAAATGTTATTTGTTTCAAACTACAAAATTAAACAGACTTTTTGTTTTCTACAATTCAATATGACCATTAAAACCGTAATTCACTCCCAAAAGAGGATATTTTTTAGTTAATTTTCATTAATAACTTTATTCAATTATATAAATACTATACCTTTGTGACTTTATTAGATAATAATAACGCATTTACACTTATTTTTAGATTCATGTATAAAACACTTTCTCGTGCACTCTATATTGCATCATTATGTTTTACGCTAAACGTATCTGCAGCCAATAGCTATGGTCTGCCGGAGAATTGTCAAGACGGAACAATCTTACATTGTTTTGACTGGTCATTTAATCAAATAAAAGAGGAACTTCCTAATATTGCAAAGGCAGGTTTTACCTCTGTTCAAACATCTCCAAGCCAAGGAAATGCAGGAAATAATGCCACATGGTATTTTGCATATCAACCCTATGATTTTACCTTTGCAGAAGGTGGTCTTGGTTCAAAATCTGATTTAAAAGCGCTTTGCGCTGAAGCCGACAAATATGGCATTAAGGTAATTGTTGATGTGGTGTCAAATCACCTCAATGGTTCTATGAGTTATGTAAATCCAAAATGGCATGATAGCCAATATTGGCACACCCATGGAAGCAATATCGATTACAACAATCGTTGGCAAGTAACTCACGGTGATATCGGTATGCGTGATCTTAATTCAGAACATTCTATAGTGTATAATGCTGTGCGTGCATATGTTGATGAATTGAAATCATATGGTGTAGATGGTATACGTTGGGACGCAGCAAAACATATCGGTCTCCCATCTGAAGGTTGCGATTTTTGGAGTGCAGTAACAAATAACTCTGGAATGTGGCACTATGGCGAAATCCTTATAGGCCCAACTGATGGTGGTGGCAACGATCATTTGATGAAAGAATATACCAACTATATTTCAGTTACTGATAACGTGTATGGTAGAGATATGCGTTACTCTATACAAGGAGGGAATACCTATAACAGTCATGGTAATTGGGCAAATCGTGGTGTAGCAAGCAACAAAATCGTTTACTGGGCTGAAAGTCACGATACTTATGCAAATGATGGCAAGTATGGTGAAGACTCTCGTTCAGCAAGCGTCAATCATATCAATCGTACTTATGCACTATTAGCATCACGTGCATCATCAACTGCGTTATATTTCTCTCGTCCTACCTCAACAAGCGCTAATGCTATTCGTCTCGGACAAAAAGGTGGCTTAGATTTTAAAAACAAAGAAGTCGCTGCTGTTAACCATTTCCACAATGCAATGTTAGGACAAAAAGACTATTATGTAAGCGAAAACGGAGCAATGGCAGTATGTCGCGAAAAAGGTGTGGTTGTGGTAAAAGCATCGGGTAGCGGCAACGTGTCAATCTCAAATGGTGGAAGTACGGTTGCTCCCGGCACTTATAAAGATAAAATCACTGGTAATACATGGACTGTTACTTCATCGAAAATAACAGGAACAGTGGGCTCAACTGGCATTGCTGTGGTGTATAACTATGATGATTCAAATATCGATATTCCAAATGACAATCCTGGTGATAATACCGAGACTCAATTAACTGCATATTTTAATAATGCCAACAGCAATTGGTCAAATGTATATGCCTACGCATGGGATAATAGCAATAATAGCGAAATACTTGGATCTTGGCCCGGAACTAAAATTAGCGTTGATAGCGAATCGGGCTATTACAAAGTAACTGCAAGCACCACTGCAACAACTCCAATGATAATATTCAACAATGGCAATAGTACTCAAACTGCCGACCTCTCTTGGATAAACAATGGCATCTATAACACTTCGGGCTACACTGGTAAAACATTTGACGGAAGTAATCAAGGTGGAAATGATGAAGAAAAAGTAGAAAACAAATGGGTATTTTACTACAATGGCACTAATTGGGGGAACACTACAGTATATGCTTATGTGTGGGATGCTGGCAATGGGAATAAAACATATTTAGGTAGTTGGCCAGGAACATCTATGACAAAAAACAGTGAAGGAATGTGGGAAATGTCATTCACTACAACCGACAATCTCAAAACACCTATGGTGATATTCAACAATGGTC
>JAFYSL010000038.1 GCA_017559355.1 Muribaculaceae bacterium | reverse complement strand
TTGGGCTTGAACCAAGGACTCCCTGATTATGAGTCAGGTGCTCTAACCAACTGAGCTATAGGACCAGTTTGAAAGTCAAATTGACCAAAAGCGAGTGCAAAGGTAAGGGGATTTATTTTATTTTGCAAATAAATTTGTTTTTTTTTGAATGATTAAGGTATATTAAGGGTTTTCTATAGATCGCATAGGTGTTAATGATAAAAAATAGTGCGTAATAACTAAAAAAAAGAATATTTTTATGGGTTATTAGAAAATATTATTTACCTTTGCCATATATTCTTAAATTGTATCAATTTATGAACAACCAATTTATTAACTAAATAATTTAATTAACATGAACATTATTACTACTCTAAAACGTGCATCATTGCTCAGCGTAGCAGTGCTTTGCGGTTTGGTAGCTAATGCCCAATTTGACTACGAGGGTATTACCTACAAGGTGTCGGGTACGACAGTGATTATCCAAAAGCCATCTGCGGCTATTGGTACTTACAAGGGTGATCTTGTGATTCCTGAAACTGTTCCTTACAATGGTAAGGACTACACTGTAGCTTCTGCTGTTGCAACGGCTTTCAAAGGTAACGAAGAAATTACAAGTATTCAATTGCCTAACTCTGTCAACAAATTCATCAAAGGTCAGTTCTCAAAATGTACTAACTTGAGAAAGGTAAATATTCCTACTGGTATTACTGGAACTATGCCTGGTAACGTGTTTGAATATTGTTCTTCTCTTGACTCAATTGTAATTCCTGCTGGTGTTACAGTTCTCAACTCTGCTCAATTCAATGGTTGTACAGGTTTGAAGTATATTGAGTTTGCTGAATCTGAATCTGAAATTGAAGTTGATAATGCAACCGGTCTTCAATATAAATACACTGCAGGTAGTGGTGATGCTGCTGTTACATACGTGAGCACACTTGAAGAGGTTGTAGTTAATCGCCCAATGAAATCAATGCAACCAGCTAAAAACCCATGGCGTGGCAACTCTTCTATTAAGAAAGTAACTTTTGGTGGTAAATGTACTGCAGTTTATTCAAATATGTTTGAAAACTGTTCATCTCTTGCAGAAATCGTTATCCCTGAAACAGTAACTTCTATCGCTGCAAATGCGTTTGCTGGTACTGGTATTACTTCTCTTGATCTCCATGGTGGTATCGCTACAATTTCAAGCTCTGCTTTCCAAAATTGTAAATCTCTCACAACAGTGAAATTGAACGAAGGTACTACTTTCATTGATGCTCTTGCTTTCAATGGTTCTCCAGTGTCTTCTCTCACTTTGCCAGAGTCTTTGACTACTATTGGTAAACAAGCGTTCCAAAATACAGCTCTTGCTGGTGATATCGTTATCCCTTCAAACGTTTCTCGTATCAATGACCAAGCATTTGCAGGAAACTCAGTTATGGCAACTATCTCTCTTCCTGCTGCTCTTTCTAATCTTGGTGAAGGTGTATTCAAAGGTTGTAAGGGGCTTACAGCAATCAATATCGATGCTGCTAACACATCTTACAAAGTAAAAGAAACTGGTGTTGTAACAACTATCGATGGTGCAACTGCCCTTGCTTATCCAGTAGCTTCAGCTAATGCATCAGTTGTTGATGCTGAAATCACAAAAGTAGGTGCTTATGCATTTGAAAATGCAACTAATCTTACTACTATCACTCTTGATAATTGTGTAGACTTCGGTGACTATTCACTCGCAAACACTTCAGTTGAAACACTTGCAGTAAAAGGTGCTGTAGGTCGTTATGTTGCTGCTAACAATGCAAAATTGAAATCTCTTACAGTTTCTGGTGCTGAAGTTCCTGTGGGTATCGCTCAAAACTGTGCAGCACTTGAAACATTCGTTGCGACACAAGACATTCTAACTGTAAAACAAGATGCTTTTGCTGGTGCAACTTCATTAAAAGAAATCAACCTTGGTAAACTTCTTTGTATTCTTGAAGCTGGTGCATTCTCAGGTTGTGGTGTTGAAACATTTATTGTAGGAGCTGCTACTCCAGCTGCTATGGCTCAAGGTGTGTTCACTGAAGCTAATGCTGGTATTACTTGTAAAGTTCCTGTTGATGTTGTTGATACTTATAAAGCAGCTGCTGGTTGGCAATATCTTAACATCGTGGGTGATGCTAACATCGCTATCGGTGGTAAAAACATTACAATGCCTTATGGTCTTTACTATGCAGGTAAAGATGGTATGCTCCACGGTATTGCAAACATGGGCGAAGAATCTACATATGACGTAGGTGGTGTGCCTCACACTTTCCAACTCGCTGAATTCAAAAACCGTATATATGGTGCAAGTGGTGGTGTTTCATTTACTTATACTGCTACTGCTGGTAGCGAAGGTGATGGTAAATTGTTCTACATCTCTCAAATCGATGGTAACACTTTCCAAGCTGTAGTACTTGACAACGCTGGTAACAATGCTTATATGGACCCAATGGGCCTTTATATCTATGGTGATACTCTTTATGTGAACGACCGTAACGTATGTGTTCGTAAGATTTCTGCTGACGCTATCGCTCTTCCTCAAGACTATCCATCTTGGATGGAAAATAACTGGATGGGTTACTATGGTTCAAACTGGGTATATGGTTGTATCAAAGCTGGTTTCGCTATCACACAAGAAGAAGGTGCTCCTCTTTACTGGGTAGGTATGCGTTACAATGGTAATGGTGTATATCGTTTCAAAGAAGAAAACATTGGTACTTCAGCAGTTCCTGGTGCACTTCCCGATCAAACTAAATATGCTCCTATCTTGGCTAACGTAAGTTCACAACCAAGTGCATTCTATATCGACGAAGCTAACAAACATTTCTACATCTACCTCTGTGCAGGTAATGGTATTAGCGCAGGTCTCTATCGTATCGATCTTGAAACTCTTCTCGCTAACCCAGATCCAAGCGATTTCGCTTCTCTTAACCCTGTATTGGTTGACGGTTCTCCAATTAAACTTGAAGGTGCTGCTGGTTCACAAGAAACTGCAATTACTCAACTTGCTCCAAGTGAAGATGGTTACCTCTACTGGTGTTACATCGCTCCAGAAGATGCATCTAAATCAGTTGTAGGTAATCCTGCAGTTGCATTTGATGAAACTAACCCATTGCACAAATCAGGTATCAAACGTATCAAACTCGGTGAAGAAACTCCAGTTGTAGAAATGCACAAAGAAGGTGTATTAGGTTACGGTATCGTTCCTGTAAAATACACTCCTGGTATTGTTAACAGTGTAGAATCAGTAGCTGTAGCTGTTGATCGTATCCAAGTAATTGGTGATGCTGTAACAGTAATGGAAGATGCTATCGTTAACGTATACAACGCGACTGGTGTTCTTGTAGCACAAGAAGTTGTTAACGGTGTTGAATCTGTTTCTTTGGCAGAACAAGCTAATGGCGTATACTTCGTTGAAGCTATCTTCGCTGATGGTGCTAAACAAGTAGTAAAAGTTGTTCGCTAATACATACTTATTCAATAGATAATTAAAAAGTCTCGGGCGATTGCTCGGGGCTTTTTTTATTGCTATTAAATCATTATCTTTGTGGTATTGTAATTGAAAAAAATAACATAAAACAAAATAAGCAATGAAAAAAGTATTAGTATCAATGCTTGGGCTTGGATTGGCAATGGGTGCGTCGGCTCAAGAAAAAGCTGATAGTGCAGCGTTTCAATTCACTGATGTAAAAGTGGTGAAAACAACTTCGGTTAAAGACCAAAACAAGTCGGGTACATGTTGGTGTTTTGCAGGAACATCATTCTTTGAAGATGAAATCCTTCGTAAAACTGGTATGGAATTAGACCTCTCTGAGATGTTTACAGTGCGTTATTGCTATGAAGAAAAGGCTGATAGATATTTGCGCATGTATGGCGCTACAAATTTTTCTCCAGGTGGTAGCATCCTCGACGTGCCTATGATATGGGAAAAGATAGGGATTGTGCCCGAAGAGGTATACAATGGCTTGAATTATGGCGAAGAAAAACATAATCATGGCGAATTGCATGAGGTATTGCAAGCTTACATGCATGGAGTGGAGTCAAAACGCAACAAACGCATCTCTACTGCATGGCGCAAGGGTTTGAATGGTATTCTTGATGCTTATCTAGGTCAAGTGCCTGAAACGTTCACATATCAAGGTAAAACATATACACCACAATCATTTGCACAATCACTCGGATTGAATATGGAGGATTATGTTGCGGTGACATCGTTTACTCACCATCCATATTATAAACCATTTGTGCTTGAAGTTGCCGACAACTGGACTTGGGGATCGTATGATAATGTGAAACTTGATGAGCTAAAAGCAATTGTTGACAATGCTATCGATAAAGGTTATTCGGTTGTGTGGGCTGCCGACGTTAGCGAAAAAGGCTTTAAATATCGTGAAGGGTATGCTGTGATGCCAAAAGGAAAAGATGTATCTGCTCTCGAAGGTACAGAACTTTCTCGTTGGGTGACATTGAGCGACCAAGATCGTGAAAGAGAACGCTACAAAATTAATGGTCCATGTGAAGAGATCGAGGTAACACCCGAGGTGCGCCAAGAGATGTTTGATCGTCAAGAAACTACCGACGATCATGGTATGGTTATCGTAGGTGTAGCAAAAGACCAAAAGGGAAATCGCTATTATAAGGTTAAAAACTCATGGGATAATAACCAAGTGTATGGTGGTTTCTTCTATGTGTCTGAACCATATTTCCTTGCAAAAACTATTAGTGTTTTGGTGAATAAAGAAGCATTACCAAAAGATATTGCTAAAAAGATTGGTAAATAATTGAGATAAATATAATCAAATATGCAAGAGCAAGACCAAAGGTCTTGCTCTTGTGTTGTAATAGGGTGGTATAATGCGAGAAATGTATTATATTTGCGTATATAAATAATACTAAGAGGAAATGAAGCATATAAACTTATTTTTAATGTCAGTAGTGTTGCCATTTATAATGATGGCTGCAAAACCACAAGTAGATGTAGTAAATCCTCCTTATTGGTGGACTGGAATGGAACAAGATACATTGCAAGTGATGGTGCGAGGAGGGGGTATTCGTGATGCGCAAGTGGCGATGGGAGAATACTCGGGTGTGCAACTTGTTGATGTGGCGCGTTTGGATAGCCCTAATTATCAATTTCTATATTTAGTGGTGGGTGATGATGCTCAACCAGGGGAAATTGAACTGACATTTTCGCAAGGAAAGAAGAAAACTAAGGTGAAATATGAACTCAAGGCCCGTGATCGCAAACCTGAAGAGTATGAGGGATTTGATGCGAGCGATGTGTTGTATCTTATTATGCCCGACCGTTTTGCTAATGGAAATCCCGAAAATGATAATATTGCAACTTTGAAAAATGTGACCGTTGCTAATCGTGATAATCACAATGGACGTCATGGGGGTGATATTGAAGGGGTAAAACAGCATCTTGATTATATCGACTCGCTTGGTGTTACTGCGATATGGGTAAATCCTGTTCTCACAAACGATATGCCTGGTGGCGCTTATCATGGATATGCTACTACCGACTATTATAATATTGATCCTCGATTTGGTGCGAATGAAGAGTGGAATGCGCTCGTAGAGGAGTGTCATGCGCGAGGAATAAAAGTGGTGATGGATATGATATTTAACCATTGTGGCAGTGAACATTATTGGTTTACAGATAGGCCATCAAAAGATTGGTTTAACTTTCCTGATGGATATGTACAAACTAATTATCGCTTAACTACAATCCATGACCCTTATGTGAGTGAATACGACAAGAAACGTACTACCGACGGATGGTTTGTGGAGTCAATGCCCGATTTGAATCAAAACAATCCACATTTGATGAAATATCTTGTTCAAAATTCAATTTGGTGGATTGAATCGTCAAAGATTGACGGCATAAGAATGGACACTCATCCTTATGCGTTTCTTCATCCAATGGCGCAATGGATTGAAGCCGTAGAGAAAGAATATCCTCATTATAATATAGTAGGGGAGTGTTGGTGTGGAAATGAAGGGGGCGAAGCATTCTGGCAACGTGGAAGTAAAGTGTGCACCGAAGGGGATTCCAATCTTCCTACAGTGATGGACTTTGTGTTGTCGCAAATTGCTCGAAAGGCATTTAGCGAACAAACCAATCCATGGACGGGGTTGAATGCGATATATGACCATCTTTCGCTCGATTATCTATTCCCCGAACCTCAAAAGATTTTGACCTTCTTGGATAATCATGATACCGATAGATTCTTGCTTGAGCAACCCAACGATTTGGGCTGGTGGAAGCAAGCGCAGACATTCTTGTTGACCTCTCGTGGTATTCCTCAAATTTATTATGGTACTGAGTTGTTGATGAGTGGGTCGAAAGAGGGTAGTGATGGTTATGTGCGTCGCGATTTTCCTGGTGGATTTCCGGGTGATAATGTAAATGCATTTACTGCAGAAGGTCGCACTGTAATGCAGAATGAAGCTCATGATTTCTTGAAAAAGTTGCTAAATTGGCGTAAGGGTGAGGCGAATGATGTCATTGCAAAAGGTTCGTTGAAGCATTTTATGCCTCAAAATGGGATATATGCCTACACGCGTCGACTTAGGGATAAGGAGATTCATGTGTTGATGAATGGCAATGATGATGAGGTTGTTACAACCATGGAACGCACACTCGAGGAGTTGTCTATTGGCGCTGAATTGAAAGATGTTATTTCGGGCGAGGTAATAAAGATTGAGGAGGAAATGACTTTTGCGCCTCGCGCAATTTATATTTTGCAAAATTTCTAACGCAATACTATTGATGAAACGAATAGGGATATTGTCGGATACGCACTCTTGCTGGGATGATCGATTTGCAAAGCATTTTGCCGATTGTGATGAAATATGGCATGCTGGTGATGTGGGAGATATAAGCGTGATACGCCGACTAGAGGAGGTTGTTCCTGTGGTGAGATCAGTGTCGGGGAATATTGACCATGGAGAGGTGTGCCGACGCTGTAAAGAACTCGAAATATTTGAAATTGAGGGGGTAAAGGTGTTGATGACTCATATAGGAGGCTACCCTGGACACTATTCGCCTGGCATGAAGCGATTGCTTTTTGAAAATCGCATTAATCTTATGGTTGATGGACATTCGCATATTCTCAAAGTGATGTGGGATAATGAATTATCGGTATTGCATATTAATCCTGGAGCAGCAGGATATCATGGCTGGCAAAAAGAGCGTACGCTTGTGCGATTGGTTATTGATAACGGTCAAATGAAGGATTTGGAGGTAATAGAACTGGGTAAGGTTAAGTGCTAGGAGAAAAAGACATGAATAGACTTAGTTGTATTTGCGTTGTAGTGTCATTATCGTTTGTGATGATAGCATGTCACACAACAGAAGAGAATTATCGTGCGGCATACGAATTGGCTCGTGGTGGCGAAAGTGGGGAAGATGATGAGGTTATGAGTCAATTTATGAAAAATGTCAATGCGCCAGCAATGATTGACGTGTGTGGTGAGACAATGCCATTGCGTGGAGAATTTGTATCGATAATTTCTGAGCCGGGCGAAGAAAAGGTTGAGATAAAGCAGTATAACGTGATTGTGGGCAAATTTCGACAAAAATTTAATGCTCGCTCAATGAGTCAACGCATGATAGAATTGGGGTACACTTCATTTGTGATGTGTGACCGAGAGCCATATTATTTTGTTGCAGTTGAATCGACCAATTCGTTGGAGGAGGCGTTGCAGCTATATAAGAAAGTGGCGAACGATAAACGTATAACCTTTCAAGCACCATTTCCGTGGGTGCTTGAACCGACTCAGCTTATTCGACGAAAAAATCGAAAATAGTATAAATATGCCATAAAACATAGTTTTGTATCATAAAAGTGGTGGAGTGTGGTAATAAATGAAAAAAAGGTAAATATTTTATGAAAAAATATTTGGTGAATTAAACGATTTTACATATTTTTGGGAAGATAATTAAATGAAACGATTTTTTTACTTCACAAAACGAACCGTTTTTTCAAAATATATATGTTTTTATAGATTGTAGATTTAAGGAGGGTGCTATCGTGAGATATTGCCCTTTTTGCTTTTTATAGGGGT
>JAFYSL010000037.1 GCA_017559355.1 Muribaculaceae bacterium | reverse complement strand
GTTCAAGCGCCGTTTCAGGCTTCGTTACAGCCAACCGCCGCACAGATGGCTCACGGAGCAGCGACTGCGACTAACACGAGCGGTGATTCTCAGCACGACGCTCAGTCTTAGCGATATTGTCGAGGCGAGTGGCTTTATCAATAGCTCACACTTCATCTCGCTCTTCCGCCGACACTTCGGAATAACCCCCGCAAGGCTGAGAAGACTGCATCGCAGACGAAACATACACGAATAAAGCACCGTGAAATAAACAATAGTGGCGTATGAGAGAACTACAAGGTTCACTACATACGCCACTATTGGTTATTCGAACAATTTACATTTCGGAGACTCCTTTATACACCCATATTTACTCGTCAAAATCAGGCCAAGCCTGATTAGTTTTCCAACTCTTATATTCTCCATATGTACTACCATATTTATGCTGCTCAACCCACGCATTCAGTGAATCACGCAAAGTAGGTGAGTATTCGTGATAAGAGAGACTCAAGTTGGATAAAGTTCCAGATGCATCAAACGCACCACATTTCGAACAAGATCCCCAATTTAAGTCACCAACATATGACAATCCATTATTTATAGGCGTTTGTTGCAAGAAATAACAGCAATAGCAATAAGAATCTGTATGATTGTATCCTACCACACCACCACACATCTTCATACCCATATCGCCATTAATAGTCTTGCAAGTCATAGATCCAGAGCTATAACAATTAACAATGCTTCCACAGTTGTATCCTACGATACCACCACCCGTACTCACATAGTACATATCCTTGAATGCCGCCTTATTATAACAGTTGGTAATAGAGCAATCACTATCATGATATCCAACGATACCTCCAAAACAATCGTAGCCATAAATTCGACCAGCATTGGAACAATTGTAGATATCAGTCTTAGATGATGTTTTGCCTACAATACCGCCGACATAGCCTGATGAGGTATTACCAATAGTATTATCGGTATGTGCACAATTACTAATTATACAGTCTTCAGCAAAACCAACAATGCCACCCAAATATGAACCAGATGATATATTGATTGATGACTGGCAATTATCGATTGTTGAGGAAATTGCTTTTCCTGCTACTCCTCCCATATATTGACCGTTACTAAAGGTACCACTCACCGTGAGGTTATAGATCCATGCGTTCTTGACAACGCCAAAAAGACCAGAGTAGTTTGATTGACTAGACATTCCGCTTATACTATATCCATTTCCATCAAAGATACCCATAAAAGGTTGAGACTCTGTTCCGACTGGCGATATTGATATATTAGTGAAATCGAGGTTAGCTCCCAACTTGAAATAGATATTTTGAAAATCATTTCCATTAGCAACCATTATACCCAAATTTTCCCACTGACCTACTGTTTCAATAATATAAGGATCTGATTTTGTGCCTGAGCCTGTGGAATAATACCTATCCCCCTCTTGATAAATAACAATTGTCTTAATCATCGAGGCATCTTCTGAAATAATTTCAATTTCCGCAGTTCTTCCTAATGTATTAGTGTTTTCTGCCACATGGAAGCATAGCGTTTCTTTTCTGACTGCCCTTGTAGATATATGACTAACCCATGATAAGGCGTCTGATGATATATTTATCACATAATCTAAGTTAGTTGATACTTCAACATCAACATTTCCCCCTGTTTTAGAAACATTAAAGGAGAGTGTAGGAATCGATAGCAACTTATCCGTAAAGGTTAAAGCCTTCATTATTACATGACTATATATATCTGTAGCGAACACCAGAATTTTACCTGAATCCGATGCAGTCGGTGCATAAACAACAATCTGTCCTGTTTTAGATTCATTATTCACCTCCACATCTCCAGTCCATCCATTCTCTCCGATAGCATAAATTTGAGCGATGTCTCCACCTACTACATCAAATTTAACAACTATTTCTGTTCCAGGCTCACAAAAAATATCAGTTGTTGATTCAAATACAATATCTAGTTCTTGAGCAATATGTTTTGGAATATCTATCACTGTTCCATCGCTTAAGACAAATGTAACCTTATCATCATATTCCGAAACACTAGTAAAGAAGGAGTCTCCGTCTTCACCTGTAGCTCTACTAAGTTCAATCCAAGTAGCACCCTCGTCGTATGATATATACCAATAATCATTCTCTATCTTTAAGTGTGGAGTAGTACCATCCTCACCGTCAATACCATGTACCATGATTTTGTTGCCGCTAGCATCGAGCAGCCAATCACCGTTCAAAGTCCAATAGTAAATATCATTTTCGTCTTGTTTTATTCCGACAATAGGAGTTGAGCCATCTTTGCCGTGATAAATAGTGATTGGCTTAGACTTGGCAAAAGTGATAGTATAACCAATTGTTTCGCCATCTTCAGTAATAGGTGTGACACCCTTAACATAGTCATTGTCCTGCAATGCAGCAACGATCGCCTGCAACGATGAAATATTTATATTCATCTGCTGGCAAAGATTTTCAAGTTGAGCTATTCGTCTTTCATGATCATTAAGCTTGTCCCAAATCTTGGAATCATCAAATGATTCGCTACATCCTGCAACAACTATCGTTATCGCAACGAACAAAAATGTAAATACTTTTTTCATATTAATATAATTTTGGTTAAATATAGTTCTCAAATCAAGCTACCATACAACTCCAATATGATGATACTATATAAAAAAGAAAGTGTGGAGTTGAATCCCGTTTATCTGTTGAAGGTTGTGGAAAGACCTGACCAAAATAAACGCTACAATGCCCCACACTTGGATAGTATGGGGTAGGTACGCAGAATGCGTACAGCCACATAGCTATACAAGAAATGAGTGCTGTTCGTTTATCCTTTGGTCTAGAAAACTTCCACATTTTCAACAAGGATAGAAGCG
>JAFYSL010000036.1 GCA_017559355.1 Muribaculaceae bacterium | reverse complement strand
CGATCCGAGATTGTGGGCTTGGCGTTGAACACCGACAGCCAGAACTGCTCCTCCGAACCGTTATTGTAGCGGTTGAAGTTCTTGAACCACGCCGATAACTCGTCTGACCATAGGCACAGCCCACGAGGATTTTGGGCGTGGATAAGGCTCAACCCCTCGGGAGTAATGTCCGATACAAGGAAACGACTACGCTTGGGAGGTGTGGGAAATTCATCTTTGCCAGCCTCCAACCGTTCTTTCTTGGTCATCGCCATTGTGCGTTCATACTCAACATATTGCTCCTGATACTCCTTGTTGCATCGGTAGTCGTGCTCGATAAACGGATGAAACGCAAAACTGAGTGGGTGGCTTTTGTTCGCTCCAGGTCGTCCGATAAGTGCTATATATAGAATAGGACTTTCGAGCCAACCTCGTTTCACTTGCACCAGATGCGAATTGCCAATGCTCACCGCTAATGCCGAGAGCATAGCCGCAGCAATGTAGTCGATGGGATAACCCTGCGAGTCGTGCAGCTCGGTGATGATGCGTTGGATTCTGAGAGGAAAGGCACTGATAGGAAATTCTCCTCCCGATAGCTTAGCACCCTTGAGCATAGCCTCGCTGATAATACTCTCTGCTGTCAATCGTCTGTTCATAGCCGAAGGTATTAGAGGTTAAAGCCGCCTTGGGGCTTGCGTTTCACACCGTGAACTATCTCTGCCGCCTGCTCTTGGAGGTTAAGAGCCTGTAACGGCTTTCGCCCCGACTCAATCCATTGCAGCAACTCATCTTCGTAGAAGTAGAGTTTCTTGCCACGCTTGTATGCTGGGATAAGCCCTTTGCGTGCGAGCGTGTAGATAGTAGGTTTTGCCTTGCGTGTAATTTCGCAAGCCTCGTCAATCTCAACAATGCGATGCTTGTCGATTGCCACTTGTGGCTGCAATGCCGCCACCATTTGGTGAATACGCTCCACCTGTTCTGTCAGATAACCCACCGCCTGCGGCAGCTTATCAAAAGTGATGTTTTCGTTTGCCATACGCGAATTAGTTTTAATGTTTCGTTGGCAAAGGAAATCGGTGTTATAATGGTGGAATCACCCACCAAAATATAACTGCAAAATAACTTTTGGATGGTGGTTGGTGGTGAGTTAAAGTGCTTATTTTCGTAAAATGTGGAATGTGTGATGATAAAATGTGGTGCTAAAATATGCTGTATGAGAAGTTTTAGTTAATTTTGCATTAACTAACTAAACTTGCAATTAAGGTATTTATGGAAAGTAGAGTTTATTATGGTGAGTACTCATTGAAGCATTGGGTCAACTTGCTGCTAAAACGCAATATAGTTCTTCCTAATTATCAAAGAAGTTTTGTTTGGGATGAAAAAGATATAAAGCGTTTAATTAAATCATTGGGGGAGGGTCAATTTGTACAACCTATCACAATCGCAAATTATAACTGCGAAGAAAGTGGGCAAAATTTGCTGTTAGATGGTCAACAACGCTTAACATCTATTCTTTTGTCTTACATAGGATATATTCCAGATAAAGATAAATTTTCAAGTGTTGATGAACTCGCTTCGTCTGATGATAGCGACGAAGGAGATGAATATACAACTAAAATTATTGGTTGGACATTTGAAGAAATGCTAGAGGATAATGTTTCGAACAATAATATTGATGCAATTAAAAATAGAATCACTATAACAGGTAAATATAAAGAACTAAAAATATCTTCGATAACAAATAAAGAGGATTTTTTCGAGAATACTTTTTTGGGATTTTCATACATAATACCGGCAAGAACTGATAAAAATGAAACACAAAAATTCTTCTCAACCCTATTTAGAAATATGAACTATTTAGGGCTGAAACTATCTCCATTAGAAAGTCGTCGTTCATTGTATTACTTAAATGCCGAATTAGAAAAATATTTTGATGGACAGACTTCAGAAGGAAAAGATGTATTATGCGAAATCAAGATGTATGAAAAAATGCAATTGAGAAAGATAGACATTGTTCGGTATATGTCAATTTTATCGCAGTATGTTGCAAATAATAAAGATGTACGAAAAGTCTTGGTAGGGTATTCTGCTTATAGTTCAAGGGAAAATTATTATGCTGACTATGTGTCTTATATAGTAAATCTAGAGCAAGATGATCGTACTGATAAATTCAGTAAGTTCGATTTTAACAAGACATTCCCTAATAATGATTGGCTACAATTATACGATTCGTTATACAATAGTCTTAACTCCATAAAGGTACAACTTGGCTTGGATGCCAAAAGGCAGGCATTTACGTCTTGGGTGGATGCTGACTATTGGTTGTTTGGGTTAATATACTTTGTATTATTTGAAAGAAAAACAATACAATTTGAGAAGAAACTAATAGACGAACTTGCCAAAGTTATAAAAGAAAAACGAGATGAAGAGAATTATTCAAAGAATACAAATAGATTGAATAATTTGAGAAATAGAATACAATCTTCAATTGATATCTATAGTGCATATGCGAAATAATACTCATACAAAATTTATACTAACACCTATTTTAAGCATTCTTAAAGAAAGTATAATTGCGTGCCGTGGGATTGGAGTTGGTATAGAAACACAAGCTCTTAGTGAGTATGTAATGCAAACAACATTCTTGAAAATGACTGGTGCATTAGAACAAAAAATGAAGTGCATATGCTGGGAAATTGCATCGAATGATTATGAATATCGATATCAATATCTCAAAAAGAATTATGGAGAGTGTTCTAGTTATGAAGATAAAAATCATGTATATAAAGATTTAATAGAGGCAATATTAAAAATTAATAAGAATTTCAATTATGAAACTTTGTTTGCTGATTGTGATATCAATACATATATTGGAGAAATTATAAAACAGAAAATCAATTCAGTAATTACCATACAAGCAGATAAAAAAGGTAGAAATTTAACTAAAGATGAAATTGATAAACTGACTAAAGGGTTGATTAAGTCTTATGCAAAAGGTTATGATGAGAAAATTTTAATTAGAAGATCTCTTCTTTGCAAGGTAAACAATAGTATTATTCAACTAATTGATAAATCTCCGATTGCCACATGGGAACAACATAATTTTCAATTTTACAAATCCAACTGGAATGATATTTATGATGATGGTATCTTGACAAAAGAATCATTATTTAGTAGTAGAATGCATGATTACTATACAAATATCGTTTACAAACATAGAAATAGATGTGCACATAATTTAACATCGTATCAAGAAAATCTGCCAACATTAGCAACTATAATATCAGACACCTATAAATATGAGAACTATTTTTTTAGGTTTGCTATTGTAATACTAATTGATGAAATTTTTATCAGACTATTCAATAAATATAAGGCAGAATTAATAAATAGTATTATTTAATCATAGGATTGCCCAATCTCTCCATCCAACTTAATCCTACACTCGGATTCGGTGTGCGACATCTTACGTTCGATGGTTGAGACTTCGATGTCGCGTAGGGCGTGAGCAAAGACACACTTGATGAATGTGGCGGTGTGAATGCGCTTTTTGCCGAATGCTTTACCGATGTTCCAGCCGAAGTGCATCAGGTCGATGCTTTTGAGCGCAGAATCAACCGATACGGGCGATACCTCGCGAGGGGTGTCGCCCAAACTATACTCTGTGATGTAGCCACACAAGCGGTCTAACTCCGCCTCACTCATATAGGCAACCATTGTCTGCTTGGTGTAGTCGAGAACTCGCTCCAATTTCGCTTGCGATGCATGCTCTTGCTCGGCAATGGCATTAGCACGCAATACCTCGTACTCCGATGGCTGTGGGGTAGTCTCCACGACAGCTACATCCTCAATAGGCTCAACAATGGCAGCTGGAGCTTTGGCAACAACTGCCACCTCCTCCAACTTTTGAAACGCTGGGAAACGCATCAAGAATTTCTCCATTCGGGGTAGCAGCAACTCATTAAGCGTCATTTGCAGACTGATATAGAGCGCCGACAACACAACTACCGTTGCGAAGAATCCAACCGCTGCACTGAACTCATCATACCCCTTGACAAGCACAAATTTTCGTGCCAATACACCAAAGAGCAATATCGCTCCAAACACGAACAAATAGAGTGCAATATATTCCGTTTGTCTCTTATTCATAGTCATCTTTGTTAATCGTTCATGGGCAAAGATACATGAATAATCAACGCAAAAAATGGCTCTTTTGCTTTTTGACCTCACGTGTCATAGGTTGTCCTATCGTGTCTTAGCAACTCTATTTTTACGCCATATTCTACATTTGAGAAAATTTTACTTATCTTTGTTACGGCTTACGACTTTAAGCGTTAAGCCAATACATATTAGTAGACATTTATTGTCGTAATCTT
>JAFYSL010000035.1 GCA_017559355.1 Muribaculaceae bacterium | reverse complement strand
GCATAATATAAAATGCAAAAAAAAGTGCCTAATTTGGGCACTTTTTTTTGTAATGGATGACGTTTTTCTCAAAGGTTAATCTACGTAAATCATTTTACGAGTCATGCCGCCGTCGATTACGATGTTTTCACCGTTGATGAAGTCGTTTTCGGGCATGGCAAGGAAGATACACATACGAGCAATATCTTCGGGGCGTCCTACACGTTGCGATGGGTGTTGGAGATGGTCGCTTTCACTTAGATTGTTGTAGTTGTAATTTTCAATCCACCCTGGGGAAATGCAGTTGACAGTAATACCCAATGGAGCGAGCGACATCATTAATGAATGTGTCAATGAGGCAATTGCTCCTTTAGATGCTGCATAGCCTTCGGAGCCAGCTTCGCTTTGAAGGTGTCGAGTAGAGCAGAGGTTTATGATGCGCCCATAGGCAGGAGTGCCACCTTGATTAGTGCGATGCAAAGCCAATTGACGAGCAGTGATAAATACTGGTCGAAGGTTGGTGTTTAGTATATTTTCAAAGTCGGAAACAGTGGATTCAATTAGTGGAGTAAAATTGCTTACACCAACATTATTGACAATTACATCTATGTCGCCCCAAGTATTGAACAATCGATTCAAACAAGCCTCTAATGCGTCTACATCACGCACATCAACGGGGTGAAATTGTGCACCAGTTGCTTGGGCTGTAGCAGCTCCAGCTTTGGCATCGATATCGCAAAATGCAACACGGCAATCGGCTTTGCGAAATGCTTCAACAATGGCGCGTCCTATTCCTGATGCACCACCAGTGACAAACACACGGCGAGGTGGAAATTTTACGTTAATAGTGCCTGGTTTAGTGGTTGACGATGCTCGATGGGATTTAGTTGTTGCCGACTTCCCCGAGCGATAGTCTTCCATCTTTCTTTCTAAATAATTATCTGCCATAATACCACAAAGATAGTGCTTTTAATTAACTCGAACAAATCTAGTTGAGTACTTCGTGGTTCATAATGCATAGTTCGGAATGCAGAATTGAAGTTGATTTGAGAATGAAAAACTAAAAATCATAAATTATATGGTGAGAAAGTCATATATTTTTGCTATTTTCGCAAGATATTATAATCTATAAATTTTTAATGAAATGGATACAGTAAAAGTAAAAATCATAAATCGTTCATCTAACCCTCTTCCCTCGTATAGCACACCATCATCGGCAGGTATGGATTTGCGTGCAAATCTTTCTGAACCAGTGACATTGAAACCACTTGAACGTGCGTTAATCCCTACTGGGGTATATATTCAATTGCCTCAAGGATATGAGTGCCAAATTCGTCCTCGAAGTGGACTTGCCCTCAAACATGGTATTTCGCTTGTGAACACTCCTGGAACAATTGATGCCGACTATCGTGGCGAGATAGGTGTAATTCTTATCAACCTCTCAAATGAACCATTTGTTGTAAATCATGGAGAACGTATTTGCCAAATGGTGGTTACTAACTACTCATCGGTAAATTGGTGTGAGGTTGAATCACTCGACGATTCTGAACGTGGTGATGGCGGCTTTGGTCACACTGGCGTAAACTAATTGATGCAGTAAAGTAGAGTGAATAGATTTTTTAATAAAATACTATTTCTTGGCGTGATTGTCGTTGTAACAATGATGGCAATCAATGTCAATGCATCAAATGATTGGGATAGCGAAGCTCAAAAACGCAAGGCCAATTATGTGTTTCTTGAAGCGGTCAACCAGTATGAGTTAGGCAATTTTGGTTCGTTCTATTCGCTGATTAATCGTGCCTATAATCTCGATCCAACAGATACACAGGTGGGGTATGAAAAGGGAATGTTTGATATAGCATTAAATCAAAATGACTCGATTGAATTTTTTAAAGCATATGCTCTTGTGAGAGATCATTTTAATGCTCACCCCGAGGACTATTATCCAAGTTTGAGTTATGGATTGATTAACTCTAAAATAGGGTTACGCGATGAGGCGCTTAGAGTGTGGAGCACTCTCGACTCAATTTTCCCTACCAAAACAAACATCGCAATGCAATATGCCGATGCGCTCTCAGTGTCGATTGATACGGCTGAAATAGCAAAGGCTGTGGCGATATATAACCGCGTTGAGGTGGCTGAGGGTAAAGATATGGGGTTGACATCACGAAAGATTAGAGCATTCTCAGCAATAAAAGATACAGTGAGCATTATTGCCGAACTCGATTCGCTTATTGCATCATCGCCTAATAACTCGGAGTATCATGTTTTTGCTGGAGATATATATAATTTCTTTGGTGATGATGAAAGTACATTAAGTTACTATAATAAGGCAATCGAGCTTGACCCCTCTAATGGTAACGCCTTTTATCGACGCGCTATTTACTATAACGAGATAGGAGATAGTGTGGCTTATGATATGGAGGTATTTAAT
Organism: Muribaculaceae bacterium; assembly: GCA_017559355.1. GTDB lineage: Bacteria > Bacteroidota > Bacteroidia > Bacteroidales > Muribaculaceae > RGIG4079. The sequence continues at coordinate 7,323 of JAFYSL010000035.1, read as the reverse complement.
GCGTTGGTTCATGACGACCTTGACCTTGATGCAAAATTGCAGTTGCTTACTCAATACATTCGCACACTTTACAACGATCCTACTCAGCAACCTCGCATTGAGGAACTGTTATCAAAATTGCTTGAGCAACACCCTCATCAATATGAAATACATGAATTATATGGTGCATATCTGTCGACTATAAAGGATTTTTCACGAGCAGCAGAGCAGATGTCGTATGCTCTTGATATCAATCCATCAAATGATGAGGCTTGGTCGCAATATATCGCACTATGCGCTCAAACAGAGGACAAAGCTCGAATAAAAGATGCTATTGAACGTGCGCTATATTATTTCCCTGAAAAGCCTATATTGATTTATCAAGTGGGGGTTACATATTCCTCAATTGAAGAGAAGGATAAGGCAATGGAATGTTATCGCAAGGCGCTCCCTTTATCGGATTACAATTATGATTTTAAATCGGATATTTTATGTTCGATTGCTGATTTATATCAAAATTCGGAGCAACTTGATAGCGCATTCACTTATTATGAGCGTTCGATTGAGGCTAATCCCGACAATTTACTTGCACTGAATAACTATGCATACTATCTTGCCGTAAATAATCGCGATCTTGATAAGGCAGAGCGTATGAGTGCCCGCACGGTGCTTGAAGAACCTGAAAATATAAATTCGATTGATACATACGCTTGGATTTTCTTCAAGAAGAAGAAATATGACTTGGCCCAACAACAAATAAACAAAGCGTTAGAGTTGAATACAGAGCCAGCAGCAGAATTGTATCATCATGCTGGAGATATATATTTCATGTGTGGCGATCCGAAAAAAGCTGTTGAATTTTGGGAGAAAGCACTAGAACTTGAACCCGATAACGAGTTGTTGAAGAAAAAGGTAAAACACAAAACATATTTCTATGAATAGTTTGGTAAAAAGTGTTTTCGTTTTATTGAGTGTTGTGATATTGTTTTTTGCTACAGGCTGTAAGTCGTCAAAATCAACATTGTCCACTACTGCTACATACCCTATTGTTACCGAAGGGAATGATGATGTGACAAAACTATTGTCGAATTTTGAACAAACCATAGCGAGTTACCAAGATTGGACCGATGTGGTGATGCCAATGAATCTATCATTGATTGCTCCAAAACAACTTTCAATTAGTGGACGCACAACAATGGTGAAAGATGAAAGTATCTACATTTCAATCAGAGTATTGGGATTTGAAGCGGCTAACGCATACATAACTAATGATTCAATTTTTGCATCATATAAATTAGATAAAATATATATTGCCGAAGACTTACGCAAAATTCTTGGCGGTTTTCCCGCTACAATTAGCGACCTTCAAAGTATGTTGCTTGGTCGTGCATTTGTATTGGGCAAAGGGGCGATAAACTCAACAATGAATAATGAATTTTTGCTATCAATCAATGAGGATAGTTGGAAAATCACGCCACATGATATAAATAATGTTGGTTACGAATTCATCTTTGAAAATAGCACTAACAGTCTGTCGACATTATCAATTAATATCGCAAACGAAAATCGTGCAAACTGTATATATGGAGGTTCAACATCTACGGCAGTGGGTAATATCGCTAAAGGTGTAACAATTTCAACTGAAATAAAAGATACTCCCTTGTGTGCAAAAATAGCATGGGAACTTAACAATGCAAAGTGGAATACTGCACCAACAACCAAATGGAAAACTCCAAAGGGTTACCGACGCATTAATGTGGCGAATATATTAAAATCACTCTAATCAAAAATGATAAAACGATTCCTAATCATATTAATTGCTCTTTTATCGGTGAACGTAGCGTTGGCCGATAAGTCACAGCAATCAATTAAAAAAGAACAACAACGCACCAAAAAAGAGATTAAAGAAACTGCAAAAAAGATTGAAACTAATAAGCAACAAACAAAAAAACAACTCAACTTATTGAACAAACTAACAGTTGAAATCTCGCAAAATACCCAAGAACTTAGTCAACTTCAAGCATCAATTGATTCAATTAACAAATCGATGAAAAAGATGACCGATTCTATTTCGTTTTTGGAAAAACGATTGGTGTCAATACGTGAAAACTATAAAAATTCGCTTCGCTCGGTGAGAGCGACACGCCACTCTACAAGTAATATTGCATTTGTTTTTTCATCAAAATCATTTGCCGACGCATATCGTAGGGTGCGTTATCTTCAACAATTCAATACTTGGCAAACAAATAAAGCCAACGAGGTGAAAGATGCAATTGCGGCAATTGAAAATGCAAAAAATGAATTAGTTGCACTCCATTCAGCCAAAAGCAAAACGCTTGAACAAGTGGCTTCAACACAAAAAACTTTGGTAAAAAATCAGCAAGAACAATCGCAAGTAGTGGCATCGCTCCAAAAAGAGCGCACGCAACTTGATGCATACTTAAAGAAAAAACAAAAAGAGGCTCAAAAACTCGATGACCAACTTAATGAGTTGATTAAAAAACAACAAGAGGAAGAGAGAAAACGTCGACTTGAGGCTGAAAAGAAACGTAAAGAAAAAGAGCGTTTAGAAGCTGAAAAACGTAAAAAAGAGCAAGACCAAAAAGAGAAGGAGCAAAAGGAAAAAGGTCAACAACCGTCTAAGCCTGATGACGGAAAAAAAGAGGAACCTAAAAAGCAACCAGAACAGCCTATTGTTGACACTGAAGATCAAGTCCAACAAGCGTTGTCGAGCAACTTCGAAAACAATAAAGGTAAGTTGCCATATCCTGTAACTGGCAAATGTCGCATAGTGAGCAAATTTGGTCGTCATAAGCACCCCACATTGCAGTATGTTGAAATCAATAACAATGGTATTGATATTGAACTTCTCTCGTCAACTTCGGCCATTGCAGTATGTGATGGCACAGTGTCGGCTATATTCCAACAATCGGGATATAATAACATCGTTATGGTGCGCCACGGTAGTTACATCACAGTTTATGCTAATCTTGAATCAATAACCGTTAAGCCAGGCGATAAAGTAAAAGCTCGTCAAACAATAGGATCTGTTTATGCCGATCCCGATGACGATAATCGTTGCATACTCCACTTTGAAGTGCGCAAAGAAACTCAAAAACTAAATCCCGAACATTGGTTAAAATAACAATACCATATGTCGCAACAATCAAGAAGTAATATTACCACTGGCGTGCTTAAAGCACTTGGCGTTTTTGGTGGAGTGCAGATGGTAACAATCATCTGTTCGATATTGCGCACAAAATTGATTGCTGTGTGGATTGGTGCTGCAGGAGTAGGGCTATTTGGAATTTTTAATTCTGCTATAGAGTTATTTGGTGTCCTTTTTCATCTTGGAGTAAGAGATAGCGCAGTGCGCGACATTGCATCATCACAACAACCTGAAACGAATAAAATTATCATAATTGTGCGTCGATGGGTGTTAATTCTGGGTGTAATAGGATTAGTTGTTACAATGGTAATATCACCTCTCTTGAGTAATTTTACCTTTGGAAATTATGACTACACCTATGCATTTATAGCAATTGCATTTATTATATTCCTATCTTCGATTCAAAATGGGGAGTTGGCGATACTTCAGGGCACGAAGGAGCTAAGCCGATTAGCAAAAGCTTCGATATGGGGAGCGATAGGAGGCGTGATTATATCTATTCCTCTATTCTATTATTGGAGAATTAATAGTGTAATTCCAGCATTGGTCGCATATTCAATAATCACTACTATTGCAATACTTTCGCAACGAGTGTCAATTCTTAAACCAGCACCTCGCATCTCATTTGATGAAACTAAGAGCAAGGGGCGTAGTTTTATTTCGCTCGGTATATTTTTGACCATCTCGGTAATGGTGAATCATCTTGTATCTTTCTTATTTATTACTTATCTCAACCATGTGGGTGATACCTCAGTAGTTGGACATTATCAGGCAGGGATAACATTGGTGAATAAGTATATGGGTATAATATTTACAGCTATTATTATGGAATATTATCCACGATTATCGCAGGTGAGTAGGTCACAAAATCGGACTTCGATATTTGTATCTCATGAAATTTCAATAATGCTATGGATTCTGCTCCCAGTTATTGCAATATTTATCGCATCAAGTGAGTTGATAATATCTTTATTATATTCATCGGAGTTCTTAATAATCACCCCATTTGTTGTGTGGGCTGTAGTAGGTACAATATTCCGCGCTATTTCGTGGTGTATGGCATATGTAATCCTTACTCGTGGCGAAGGTAAAGTATATCTTATAACTGAGTCATTAAGTGCAATTACTTGTATTACCCTAAACATTATTGCTTATAATAATTGTGGGCTTGAAGGACTCGGGATTGCCTATATGCTGTGGTATGTTATTTATACTATTATTGTAGGTATGGTGTATCGTTTTAGATACAACCTTCGTTTGAATAATGAAATAACACGTCTCACCACAATTGCTACTATAGCAATTGTAATAAGTGTAGTAGGATTTATTTATGTAGGGTGGTATATCCCAGCAATAGTGGGATTGGTGTTTACACCTATTGCATTTCGAAGAGTTACTCGTCGCAGATTAGCAAAACAATGCTAAACAGCAGGGAGACTCATTCCGTTTAATTTACGATATAAATCAAGAGCATATACGTCGGTCATGCCCGAAACATGGTCGATAACACCTTGTATTCGTTCGTATAAAGTAGGTGCATTTATATCATATTGTTGAGGCACTTTTGAGAGTAGTAATTGTGAATAATTAAGGTGTGGATAGCGCACTGCATGCACAAATTTTCCAAGTAGGTAAGTTATAATTTGATTACCTGCGAGTTCGATATCGACAACATCACTTGCTTTGTAAATCTTTTCCCAAGATAGTTTTGTGCAGTTGCGATATTGCTCTTTTTCAAGAGTAGGAATATGGTCAATTAGGCACCCTTTGAATTTCCCTTCAAGGATTTCATCTTCATGTGCAACAAATGCGTCTGCGCAACAACTTACCAATTGCCCAATTACGCATGAACGCATATATGAAACTTGTTCGTTGGGATCCTCCACGCTTTCCATTACCTCAAGCATGTGTTTTTTACGATCCTCGTCAAAGAATCCCAATAATAGGTTGGAAACTTGCTCGGTGGTGAGAATCTTAAGTTTATGAGCATCTTCGATATCCATCACCTCGTAGCAAATATCGTCGGCAGCCTCTACAATATATACCAATGGATGGCGCACAAATGCAACCTTGCCATTTGTGCCAAATCGTGGTAATATTCCTAATTCGTTGGCGATGCGCACAAAATCATCTTTTTCAGAAATGAAAAATCCAAATTTGTTTGCGTCACCGGCCAATGTTGATTCGTATGGGTATTTTACTATTGATGCCAATGTTGAATATGTCATGGCAAATCCACCAGGACGACGACCTTTGAATTGATGTAAAAGTAATCGCAATGAATTAGCATTTCCCTCAAAATGGATTAAATCGTCCCATTCCTCCTCTGAGAATTCATTTTTTAGCCCTACACCCTCCCCTTCAGAGAAGAAAGTAGAGATAGCGGTTTCACCCGAATGACCAAATGGAGGGTTGCCTAAGTCGTGGGCAAGACACGCAGCAGCAACAATATCGCCGATATCATTAAGTTTCTCACACCAAGGCTCAGATGCATATCGTTTGCGTAACACATTACTTACTTCATTCGCCAAAGAGCGTCCTACACACGATACCTCCATGCTATGTGTAAGACGGTTGTGAACAAAGATGCTTCCAGGCAATGGAAATACTTGTGTTTTGTTTTGCAATCGACGGAATGGAGATGAAAATACTAATCTATCATAGTCGCGTTGGAAATCGCTACGAGCTCCAGCTGTGGGATTGTGGTATTCTTCAAGTCCAAAACGCTTGTCACTTATCAATTGTGACCATTGCATCTTTTCTGCCATAATATTGTAAACTTTTCTGAAGATTTCGAGGTTAATATTTAATGGAATGCACTATTGTTTTAGTGCAATTCCCATTTATTCTCCACGAAATTACTAAATATTTGCGTTCTCTACAATCGTAGATTGATTAAATTGTCAAAAAAATGATATTTCCTCTTAATTTGCTCTTTTTTAGATATTTTTAATCAACGATTGTTGCATTATAGTTGTTTTATTAAATAAAAATGCCTACCTTTGCAGTATCAAACTACATTTTATAAAGCAAAAGGGGGTCTCACCAGCAAAAGTGAGATTCTTTATTTTTTTACTTTTTTAAAAATTATACCAATATGGCAATTACTTATATGACCAAAGAAGGTTATAAACGCAAAATGGAAGAAATCGCGTATCTTGAATCAGTAAAACGCCCTGAAGTATCACGCGCTATTGCTGAAGCAAGAGACAAAGGAGACCTTTCGGAAAATGCAGAATATGATGCTGCAAAAGAAGCTCAAGGTTTGTTGGAAATGAAGATTGCTCAACTCAAAGACCTCGTGGCTAATGCTCGCATTATTGACGAAAGCAAACTTAACACCGAAGAGGTGCAAATTATGAATAAGGTTAAAATCAAAAACCTTGTAAATAATATGGAAATGGAATACACTATCGTTGCCGATAGCGAAGCCAATCTCAAAGAGAAAAAAATTGCATCAAGCACTCCTATCGCACAAGGTTTGCTCGGTCACAAACTTGGTGATGTTGTAGAAATCAAAGTCCCTTCAGGCTTGATGAAATTTGAGATTGTTGAGATTTCTTTCTAAATGACAAATTGCAATAACCTCTAAAACCTATTATCACGATGGCAACAATTTTTAGTCGCATTGTAGCAGGTGAAATCCCAAGTTACAAAATCGCTGAAGATGACAGATATTATGCGTTCCTTGACATCAATCCAGTTGCTCCAGGACACACACTTGTTATCCCTAAAAACGAAGTTGACTATATTTTCGATCTAAACGACGAAGAATATCTCGGTCTTCAATTATTTGCAAAGCGAGTAGCCGAAGCAATTAAACAAGCAATTCCATGTCAACGTGTAGGAGTTGCGGTGATGGGTATGGAAGTGCCTCACACTCACATTCACCTTATCCCCATCAACAAAGAAGCCGATATGAACTTTTTCAAAGAAAAAGTATCATTAACACAAGAAGAAATGAGTGAAATTGCTACAAAGATTAGTCAAAACTTTGGCAACACTCAATCTGAGTTGTACTAATATTCAAAACTATATGACTAGTCCTAAATAAGCGTTACAAAATTAATACTTATTTATTAGGGCAAAATTAATAACTTTTTAATTACACACAATGGAGCTGCTCCATTGTGTGTTGTTTTTTTATACGTTTTAATTTTTCTTTCAGACTGCCG
>JAFYSL010000034.1 GCA_017559355.1 Muribaculaceae bacterium | reverse complement strand
TCGACAATGCTCACGATGTCATCTCATTTTTCAATCCCGACATCTTTAACCCCTAACCACTCACCCACTCCCTTTTACATACCCTCATTTTAATCAAAAGTGAGGTTGAGATGCTCAAAAATCAAACTTTTTTATTTTTTTGAGCATTTTTTCTTTAAAAAATTTGGAAATAACAGAAAAACCGTTTTACCTTTGCAGTGCTGTAGTCAACTAACACACTCAAACATTCTTCTAACCAACATAAATTTTAATAGACATGAAAGAGTTAATGATTTCATTTATGATGCTTTTTGCTGCTATGGGCAGTAATGCACAAATCCTTTACAAAGTAAGTGGTAATAATGCTAAAGGTGATTCATATATAATGGGCACTCACCACCTTGCACCTATTTCAATCCTTGATTCGATTGAGGGTTTTAACGTTGCAATTAATAGTGTTGATGCCGTATATGGCGAAATCGAGCAAAGTGAGATGATCTCACCACAAACACAACAAAAAATGATGATGGTTGCAATGGCTCCTACCGATAGCACCATTTCAAAAGTATTTTCAAAAGAACAATACGATTCTATTGACAATGTATTAAAAAAATATTCAGGAGGTCAAGCTGCATTAAATATGCTTGAACCAATGAAACCAGCATTAGTAAGTCAACAACTTACACTATTAATGAATCTACAAGTGATTCCCAATTTCAATCCCATGCAACTCCTTGACACTTATGTGCAAGCTCTCGGAGTTCAAGCAGAAAAAGAGATTAAGAGCTTTGAGAATGTTGATTTTCAATTAAATATTCTTTTTGGCGACCCTATTTCTATGCAAGCCGAAGATTTGCTTGAAACCATTCGCAAAGAGGATAAGATGAAAAATTTCAGCTTTGAACTCTACAATGCCTATATGACTCAAGACATTGAAAAAGTTTACCAATCAATGATTAATCCCGATTTTGGGTTGAAAGCCGAAGCTGAAGCTAAAATGCTCACTAATCGTAATAAAAATTGGGTAAACCAACTCAAAACAATCCTTCCTCAACAATCGGTATTCGTGTGCGTGGGCGCAGGACATCTCCCTGGTGATAAAGGAGTATTAAACCTCCTCCGCGAAGCTGGATACACTATTACCCCTGTTAAATAATTAATCCTCTAAATATATACAATTATGATTGACATTAAGAATCTTTCGTTTAATTACGATAATAACTACAAAGCTCTCGATAACATCAACACTCAATTAGGCCCAGGCGTACACTTATTGCTTGGCGAGAATGGTGCTGGCAAAACAACACTTTTACATGTAATCGCTGGTTTATTATTTGCCAAAGAGGGTTCATGCGAAATCAACGGCAACGACATATCACTTCGCAATCCCAGCGACATGAGCAAAGTATTCTTCATGCCCGAAGATATTACTTTCCCAGCAAAAACTATCAATGATTTTGCAAAAATACATTCACCATTCTACCCCACTTTTAGCGAAGATTTGTTCCGCCAAAACCTTGAAATTTTCCACCTCACTGGCGACGAACCATTGTCGTCACTCTCATTGGGTAATCGTAAGAAAGCCAATCTCGCTTATGTAATGGCTCTCGGCACCGATGTGTTGTTGCTCGACGAGCCCACCAATGGCCTTGACATCAACGCAAAGAAAGAATTACTTAAAATCATGGTAGGAAGCCTTCGCGATGATCAAACTGTTATTGTTTCAACACACACCGTGTGGGATTTGAAAAACCTCTTTGAAAGCGTTATGATGCTTCGTCGTGGCAATCTATTATTATCAATGAGCACCGAAGAGATTAGTTCTAAATTAGCATTTATGGCTTCAACAACTCCAGACGCTAATGCACTTTATTTAGAACAAGATATGAATGGTTTCCGTTGGATTGAAAAAAATAACAACGGAATTGAAACCGAAATCAATTTCTCTCTTATTTATAGCGCATTAATGAGCGATGCCGCTCAAAAAGTGCTTGACGCATTAAAATAAACCCATTAAAACATTAAAGCTATGACACAAGCAACATATCCAACATCGCCTATATATGCCACAGGCTTTTCATGGAATCGAGTAAAAATGCTATTTGCTTTCTATTTCCCCATCTTAAAACATCAAATCATCGCATACGCATTAGCTGCTTTTCTCGTTCATGCATTCTCTTTATTTTTGATAAGAATTGAATCTCTCTTTTGGATACTAACATTGCTCGGCTACTTTGCTCTCCTTTATGCTTTATACTGGAATCCTATTATTTTTACCCGTCGCAACTTTCATTTGGTAGAAACAATGCTCCCTATATCGGGCAACGAAAAGGTAGTTTTCTATACTATCTACTCTTTTGTTATCGTTCCTATCACAATGCTTTTGGGGATAATTGCAGCTACTGGATTCATGTATATTTTCCCAGGCACTCGCGAACTTATCGCCTCGGCTTTTAACCTCGAAATTCCCGAAATCGCACTTAAAGAAATTGCGATATTCAAAGAGGGAATTGCTTACATTATCTCAGCTATCGCTAGCGCCATTGGTATGATTGCTACCTCACTTTTTGCCGTTGTTTACTTTAAGAAAAACAAAGCGCTAATGGCGATTATATTATCATTGGGTTCTTCAATTGCATTAGGCATTGTTGGTTCTATTTTGGGTTTTCTCATTTCATTACAATTCTCTAATTTTAATAGTGCGCTGAACTTTACTATCTACACGTCATCATTCATTAGCATTACCTATTGCATAGTGATGCTATACCTCTCCATTCGCACAATTAAATATCGTCAAGTGTAATCACCAATAAATTCTAACGATCTGAATAAGACAACCAATATTAATATAATTAACACCACTAAAGACAACTGTTTTTCGTGGAATCGGGTAAAAATGTTATCTAATTTTTACCTACCTGTTACTAAATATCAAATGATAGTCTATGCCATTGCTGCATTTGCAATCTCTATCATTTCAATTCTTCTCACTCACTCAAGTCCTGCTCCTCTCTCTCTTAATACTAAAATTTTCACCCTTCTTATCTATTCACTATATTGGTGCCCTATGATATTCTCTGTCAAAAAATACAATTTTACAGAAGTATCGTTGCCAATATCGGGAAATGAGAAAATTGCGTACTACTTCTCATATTCATTTATCATAATTCCATTAATCGTAATTTGCTCATTTCTTTTAGGGGTATTCGCAATGTGTTTATTCCCTAATTATCGCGAGTTAATTAATACTGTAATGACAAACGCATTGAATTCTCAACAGTTTGTAGGCATAAATATTATCCAACAAATTTTAATATGGTATGGAATGGTTATCTCTACACTTTTTTCAATGATATGTTTTAAGAAAAATAAAGTTTTGATGGCAATTATTTTTACCATTATCATTGTACCATTATTTGGGACCAATGCCATTTTGGGATTTTTTGAGGGATTTTTTGAGGGATACTCTGATGGACGCTTTATCGATGCAATACCTTCAATGGAATTTATTATTATTGCCTCAACCATTTTAACATTTATCTATAATGTTATTATGACATATTTTACCGCTCGAACTATTAAACGTCGCGAATTCTAAAAAGCTTTTTATTTATGGACTTTAAGACAAACAAACCCATATATCAACAAATTATTGACTACTGTTTCAACAAGATACTCGCGCAAGAGTGGGTTGAAGAGGGTAAAGTGCCATCGGTGCGAGAACTCGCCATGGAACTGTCGGTCAATTCTCACACAGTATTAAAAGCCTATGAATATCTCCAAAACGAAGATATTATCTATGCCAAACGTGGCTTAGGCTTTTTCTTAGCAACTGATGCAACTGCACATGTCAACAATGTGCGCCGTGAGGAGTTTTATGAAACAACACTCTCTGAATTGTTTAACGAAATGGATCGATTGCAAATATCAATCGACGACATCGTGGCTCATTATAATAATCGCAAATAAAAACAGCCAAACTTTTTTTAATCGTCAAAGACATCGGCTCGCTAATAGTCGGTGTTTTTGACCTTTTTTACCCTTAAAGGATAGTTTTCTCAACTAAAAGTATAAATAGTTGCATAATTAGGTTTATTTTGTTTTCTTTGTAATTCTAAATAAGTTTTCTAACTCTAATCATCATGATGAACGAAAAATTACTTGAGATTTATGCTCAAAGTTTTAAAGATAACTGGGAACTCCCTGCCCTATCCAACTATATAACTAAGAAAACAATCTCCTATGGAGAATTTGCGAAAGCTATCGCTCGATACCATATTCTTTTCAATGAATGTGGCATTAAACAAGGAGATAAAATTGCGCTTTTAGGGAAAAACACACCCGAATGGATTCAAATATTCTTTGCAACAATCACATACGGTGCTGTCATTGTGCCCGTGCTCAATGATTTCAACCCTCAAGATGCGCAACACATCGTTAACCACTCCGATTCGGTATTGCTTTTTACCGATCCTGGAATATGGGAATCTATTGACTACGACAAACTCCCAAAAGTTAAAGCTGTTTTCTCCCTAAGCAATGGAGAACTCCTTGCAGAGAGCGAAGAATCGGAAGAATCAGTACTCAACGCAATGCGCAATCTATCAAGTATTTTCAATGCAAAATATCGCAATGGATTCAGTCGCGAAGATATAAAATATCCCGATGTTGCATCCGATGCACTTGCCGTTATCAACTACACATCGGGCACAACAGGTTTTTCTAAAGGGGTAATGCTTTCATACAACAACCTTTGTGGCAACGTAGTATATGGCATCAACGCCAACCTCCATTTCCGTGGATCGCGATGCGTATCATTCCTACCTCTTGCTCACGCCTATGGTTGTGCATTTGACATGCTTGTTCCATTGGCAGTGGGGACTCACATCACTTTATTAGGGAAATTGCCTACACCCAAAATTTTAATGAAGGCGATGAACGAAATTCGCCCTCATTTGGTAATTTGTGTACCATTGATTCTTGAAAAAATCTATCGCAAACAAATCATCCCAATGATTACCAAGCAAACTATTCGTTGGGCGCTTGCTATACCCTTAATTGACACTGCTATCTACACTCAAATACGCAAAAGGCTCGTAGAGGTATTTGGTGGTAACTTCGAAGAGATTATCGTGGGAGGTGCACCTCTTAACAAAGAGGTTGAAGACTTCCTTCACAAAATAAAATTCCCATTTACCGTGGGCTATGGTATGACCGAGTGTGGACCTCTCATCAGCCACACTCCATGGCGTGAATTTATCCCTACATCATCGGGGCGCACACTCCCAGGCATTATGGAAACAAAAATTCTTAGTGCCGATCCCGAAAATATCCCCGGCGAAATATGCGTGAGAGGTGAAAATAGAATGCAAGGTTACTACAAAAATCAAGAAGCAACCGACCTAGTACTCGACGAAGAGGGTTGGCTTCACACTGGCGATATGGGTACTCGCACTGCCGACGGCACTATTTTCATCAAAGGTCGCTCTAAGACTATGATTCTTTCGGCAAATGGACAAAACATCTACCCCGAAGAGATTGAGTCAAAACTCAACAACATGCCTTTTGTTGCCGAAAGTCTTATCGTAGAGCGCAATAGTCGTTTGGTTGCACTCGTTTACCCCGACTATGAAGCAATGGACGCAAACGGAATTGGCGCATACCAACTTCGCGATATTATGGAGCAAGTGCGTAAAGATCTCAACAAACTCGTAGCGCCGTACGAGCAAATTGAGAAAATTCAACTTATCGCCAACGAGTTTGAAAAAACACCTAAACGCTCAATAAAACGCTATCTTTACAATGCATAATTTTTGCGAAAAAACTTAATAATAGCCGATTCCTTGATATATAGGTTTCGGCTATTTTTTCGTTATTAACATAGAGATATCGTCAATAATTGCTTATCTCAAGAAAATATCGTAAATTGCAACAAATTTCAAGATTATCACAAGTATAATGACTAAATACCTCGTTACAGGAGCTGCCGGTTTTATCGGTGCAAACTTTGTAAAATACATATTAGCTAAGTGGGTAAATGATATAGAAATCGTTATCCTCGATGATTTGACCTATGCTGGCAACCTCTTGACAATCAAAGATGAGATTGAATTAGACAATGTAACCTTCGTAAAAGGAGATATCGGTGACCATGAATTGGTTAGCGACCTTATTGCAAAACACGACCCACATTATATCGTAAACTTTGCGGCAGAATCGCACGTCGACCGTAGTATTACCAACCCTCGACTATTTCTCGAAACAAATATTCTTGGCACTCAAAACCTTCTCGACTGCGCTCGCAAAGCATGGTATGAAGGGAAAGATGAGCGTGGCAATAACAAATACAAAGAGGGACGAAAATTTCTCCAAATTAGCACCGACGAGGTCTATGGCTCGCTCGCTAAAGACTTTGACACAGCACAACCACTATCGGTGTGCGACGATGTAAAACGCGTAATTGATGGTCGTGATAATCTTAAAACATTTGGCAATCATTTCTTCACCGAATCTACTCCGTTAGCACCTCGTTCGCCATATTCGGCTGCAAAAACTGGTGCCGACCTCATCGTTCTTGCTTATCACGAAACTTATGGAATGCCCATAAATATTACTCGTTGTAGCAATAACTATGGTCCATATCACTTCCCCGAAAAACTCATTCCACTAATCATCAAAAACATTCTCGAGGGGAAAGCCCTTCCTGTGTATGGCAAAGGTGAAAATGTGCGCGACTGGCTTTATGTTGAAGACCATGCTAAAGCTATTGATATGGTGCTTCGCAATGGCCAATTGGGCGAAGTGTATAATGTCGGTGGATTTAATGAAGAGCAAAACATTGACATCGTAAAAACTGTGATTTCAATCATTGCTCGCATCATGAAAGAGGAACCTCAATATCAATCGTTATTGACTTGCGAGGTGGAAAAAATTAATAATGACCTCATCACATTTGTTGCCGATCGTCCTGGTCATGATATGCGCTATGCTATCGACCCCACTAAAATTGCAGTAGAACTTGGTTGGTATCCCGAAACTCCATTCTCTATCGGCATCGAGAAAACAATTCGTTGGTATCTCGACAATCAACCATGGGTTGAAAGCGTTACTTCGGGCGACTATCAACAATACTACCAACAAATGTATCAAAATCGCAAATAACCACACTCCATTAAAATAATCACTACTAAACATATGAAAGGTATCGTTCTTGCAGGAGGTTCAGGCACTCGATTATACCCTATCACTAAAGGGATTTCGAAGCAACTCATTCCAGTATATGACAAACCAATGGTATATTACCCCATTTCGGTACTTATGCTTGCTGGAATTAGAGAGATTCTCATCATCTCTACCCCTACCGACCTTCCTATGTTTAAGCGTTTACTTGGCGATGGTAGTGAACTTGGAGTAAAATTTGAATATGCCGAGCAACCTCGCCCCGAGGGACTCGCTCAAGCATTTCTCATTGGTGAAGAATTTGTTGGCAACGACGATGTGTGTCTAGTGCTTGGCGACAACATTTTCTATGGTCAAGGATTTACTGCAATGCTCCTTGATGCGCTAAACAACGCTAAAAACAACGAGGCAACAGTGTTTGCCTACCCTGTATTAGACCCCCAACGATATGGAGTGGTAACTCTTGACGAAAATGGCAAAGCAATTGACATCGAGGAGAAACCTGCAAATCCTAAGTCAGACAAAGCCGTTGTGGGACTTTATTTCTATCCTAATGACGTCATAAAAGTGGCTCACGAGGTGAAACCATCAGCTCGTGGCGAACTTGAAATTACAAGTGTCAACGAAGCATATATGAATCAAGGGCGATTAAATGTAAAATGTTTCGGTCGTGGATTTGCTTGGCTTGATACTGGCACAATTGACTCCCTCATGGAGGCTTCTAACTTCATTGAAGCGATTGAAAAACGACAAGGATTGAGAGTAGCAGCACTTGAAGAGATTGCCTATCGTCGTGGCTTTATCGATGCTCAACAACTTCGCATTCTTGCCAAACCAATGAAAAATAACGAATACGGACAATACCTTCTAAAACTTGCTAATAGTGACATCAAATAAACCACATCTCATCGACCTACCAAAGGTTACCGACCCTCGAGGCAACTTGTCGTTTATTCAAAATAGTGACCAGATACCCTTCGACATTCAACGTACCTACTGGATTTATGATGTACCAGGGGGTATGTTTCGCAACGGGCATGCTTTTCGCACGCAACACGAGTTTATCGTTGCTCTATCGGGTAGTTTTGATGTAGTATTGCACGATGGTGTGGAGGAGAAACGCATACATCTTTCACGCTCATACTATGGATTGTATGTGCCACCTATGACATGGCGTTCGATAGACAATTTTTCAACTAACTCTGTAGCAATGGTGCTTTCATCGACTCTATACGATGAAAATGACTATATTCGTGATTTTGAGGAATTCAAAAAATTATCTTGCAATGAAAAATAAGCACAGCATATCATTATTAAGCGACTGCAAGGTAATAGAATTACCTCGTCATCGACATGAAAATGGATCACTTTCGGTGGTAGAAAATTCAAGCGATTTCCCCTTTGAAATCAAACGCGTATTTTACCTCTATGACGTTCCTGGCGACTCTGAACGTGGAGGTCATAGCCATCACGAAGGAGAAGAATTAATTATTGCAGCAAGTGGCAGTTTTGACGTTACACTCACCGACGGACATAGTAGCCACACCTTTAATCTCAATCGGCCATATCGTGCACTCTATATCCCTGCAGGAGTGTGGCGAAGCATCGACAATTTCTCATCGGGCTCAGTGTGTTTAGTACTCACTTCCGAAAAATATTCCGAAGCCGATTACGTGCGCAACTTTGAGGAATTCAAAATCCTCACAGCCATCAAAGAACAACGATAATTAGAACAACGATAATTGCACAGCCTCACGACCAAAAAATGTTTGTGAGGAGAGCATTATATTGCGACATTGCGCCCATCCTTGCGAACAGTTGCGCATCTTAAAAGTTACCATACCCACACACCCCGAAGCGATTGAACGCAATTTGCTCAACACTGCCGAAACCGAGTTAATACCAGTCATTTTTATTGTTGCAATAACATTTCCTCTTTGAGTAAGAGTTGCATAAATTTCGTCTTGAAGATTTATTGTCGCCATGATTCTACTATTGTTTTGATTTACATCTCAAAAGTAGCACCACCTATGTGCAATATCCCTGCTCACAATTCTTAATTTATATAAATACTAGAAGACTCTATCAAAGAAGAAGAAGACACACGTTTATCAATCTAAATCAGAAAACATTCATCAATCTCTAGCAATTGTTGTTTTACAGTATTAAAATCACTTATTTTTTGTTTTTTAGTGTCTTAGCAATGTAATATTTACAAAAAAATATAGCAATGCGCCTTTTTTTTTGTATTTTTGTACAAGAATAGGAAAACTCTGTAATTTTTTATTTATCAATATATAAAACTTTAATTCAATGAGACTAATTATTGAACCAAACTACGAAGAAGTATCTCGTTGGGCTGCTAACTATGTAGCATCTCGTATCAATGAGGCAAACCCAACTGCCGAAAAACCTTTTGTTCTTGGTTGCCCTACTGGTGGTTCTCCACTCGGCATGTACAAAAACCTCATCAAACTTAACAAAGAGGGTAAAGTTTCATTCAAACATGTTGTAACTTTCAACATGGACGAATACTGTGGCATTCCTCAAGACCACGAACAAAGTTACCACACTTTCATGTGGACAAACTTCTTCAACCACATTGACATTCTTCCTGAAAACGTAAACATCCTCAACGGTAACGCTGAAGATCCTATCGCTGAATGCCAACGCTTTGAAGACAAAATCCAATCTTATGGTGGTATCGACCTTTTCATGGGTGGTGTAGGTCCTGATGGACACATCGCTTTCAACGAGCCAGGTTCAGCTTTGACTTCTAAAACTCGTATGAAAACTCTTACTCAAGATACTATCATCGCTAACTCTCGCTTCTTCAACAACGACGTTAACCAAGTTCCTAAAACTGCGTTGACAGTAGGTGTTGGTACAGTTATGGCTGCGAAGAGCGTTATGCTTATCGTTAATGGTTACAACAAAGCTCGCGCATTGCGTCACGGTGTAGAAGGTGGTATCAGCCAAATGTGGACTATCTCAGCTCTTCAAATGCACCCTAAAGCAATCATCATTGCCGACGAAGATGCTTGTGCAGAATTGAAAGTTGGCACTTACAAATACTTCAAAGATATTGAAGGTGCTAACCTCAATCCCGACACACTTCTCTAATAGAAAATAATCTTATACGATTATACCACCGGGCGATGTTGTAGCATCGCCCGGTTATTTTTTAATTATGCTTTATCATTCCACAGGCATTTCCGACACTGCATCTATTTTAAGCATATTATAATATTAATGATAAATCGCCTATTATGAATTTTCCATTATATTTTCTATCTTTGCAGTGGATATGAAAATTGTAAAATACACATCAATAGATAAAAGCAGATGGGACTTGTTTATTAACAAGTCGAAGAATGCTACATTCCTACATTTGCGCGATTATATGGACTACCATAGCGATCGGTTTACCGACTTCTCTTTGATGTGTATAGATGACAATGACAACATTATCGCCGTATTGCCTGCTAATCGCGTAAACAATACGTTATATTCTCATCAAGGATTAACTTATGGTGGATGGATCATCCCAATCAAAGGGTTCTCGGCAACAACAATGTTGGAGGTGTGGCAAGTGATGACCGAGTTTCTTGCTTCGCAAGGTATAGAGCGTTTAACATATAAAGCAATCCCTCATATCTACCATCGCTATCCCGCCGAAGAAGACATATATGCGATATTTAGAGCTAACGGTGCTTTTCACTCATCGCTAATCTCCACAACAATCCCACTCGATGATTCACGTTTGCGATTTAATGAGAATGCTCGTCGCAGCATGAAATCGGCATTAAACAATGACGTTATCGTTGAGCAAAGCGATGATTTTGAAGCATACTGGAATGTGTTATCACAAATGCTCAAAGAGCAGTATAATACAACTCCTGTGCACTCTCTTGAAGAAATTAAACTACTCCAAAGGCGCTTCCCCAAGAACATTAAATTATATGTCGCAAAACACAACGAAGAGGTTGTGGCTGGTTCGATAATTTTCTTTACCCACACCGTTGCGCACGCTCAATATATCGCAGCAACGACTCAAGGGAAAACTCTAAAAGTGCTCCCCCTATTATTTGACTACATTATTTCAAATGAGTGTGACAATTGCCGATATTTTGATTTTGGTACATCAAACGAAGATGGTGGCAAATATCTCAACGAAGGTCTTATCACCCAAAAAACAGGTATGGGAGGCCGGGGTATTGCTTACAACACCTTTGAAATAGAGATTAAAGGTTAATCCCCCTTAAAAGAATTTTAGATTATCAAAGCCTGGAGTGAGTTCTCCTCGCTCTATCTTATGTATTATCTCCACTACTCGGTCATTCATCGGTGTAGGACAGCCTACCTTGCGTCCGTAATCCGACACCGCCCCATTTATAGCGTCAACTTCGGTGAGTTTACCCTTTTCAAGATCTTGAAGCATACTCGCTTTGAGCTTGGCATGTTTTCGAATTGCTATAGGGATAATAAAGAACGAGAATACTCGTTTTAGCGAATTAGTATAATTTAAGAGTTTCACAATATCTTTTCCTTGGACAGGCTCAATGCGTATATTCCCTGCTTGACACACATCAATACATTCTTTTATTAGAGCCTGCACAATGCGTCGAGAGGCACGAGGTTGTGCAGCGTCACCAAATGTGCAACCAAGCACAGCACTCATTCCCGAAAAGGCTGCATTAATAAGAAGTTTACTCCATCGAGTGCCAATGAAATTCTCTTCTTCATCAACAGTGCCCATCATCTCAAGCAACTCTTTCACTCTATCAAAGTGTTTACTGCGTTGATTTGAGATTGCACCCAATGAGAATGATAGCGCATCGGGCGAGCTAGTGAGTTCACATACACCAGGCAACTGAAGTGTAGCGCCCCACGCAACCGTACAACCCAACACTCGTTCTTCGCCCACAATCGATGCTATTTGCATCTCGGGCAATCCGTTTTGAAATGTTACCAATACCCCATCGGTGGTGAGATACTTTTTAAGCATATTCACCACCTCATGGTTGTATTGTTGTTTTGTCATTAAAAAAATAATATCATATTGACCACTCATTTCATCGGGCGTATAGGCAATGACCGGTTGGCAAAACTGAACTGTGCCCACTATTGTTGCACCGCTAGATTGCAAAGCCTTAACATGAGCTTTATTGCGATTGATTAGTTCAATCTCAGCTCCTGCTTTAGAAACATAAGCACCTAAAATTGTGCCCAACGAACCCGCACCATATATCGCTACACGCATACAATAATCTATTAGGTCAATATAATATTAGTAACTACTTATTGAGCTGGAGTCCATTTGCAACGCACTGGAGAAACGATTGCGCCCTCCTCTTTGAGCTGTTTCATTGCTTTGTCCACTTCTTTGCGATCAAGATCACTAAGTTCGGCAATTTTACCAGCGTTTAATGGTTCACCAACCTCTTTCATAATTGCTAAAACCTTATCTTTCATATTGGTAATTTTAAATGATTATATATATTAATGTATACATACAAATTTAGTAAATTCTTCAATAAAAAACAACCCCGAGTCAAAGACCCGAGGTTGTTATTATTTCAAATTATCTCTTAGGAGAAATAATTATTTTACTGTACAGATGCTTACGCGGTTCCAAGCAGCTTTTTCAGAGAAGTTACCAACACCTTCACCTACAGCAGTGATGCGGTTTGCATCAATTTTGTAAGTTTTAACGAGCATGTTTTTAACAGCTTCAGCGCGAGCAGCAGCGATTTTTTCGTTGATTTCTTTAGAACCTTCTGGAGAAGCGTAACCTTTGATAACAACTTTAGTACCTTCGTTAGCTTTAAGATCAGCAGCTACCATTTCAACGCTACGTTTTTGGTCAGCTTTGATTTTAGAAGAACCTTGGTTGAAGTATACATAACGTACATTGCTGTTAGAAGCAACAACTTCTTTAACTACTTCAGGTTTTTTGTTTTTGCAAGCAGCGAGTTCAGCAGCGAGAGCAGCGCTTTCAGCAGCAAGAGCAGCTACTTTAGCATTACAAGCGTCGTTAGCAGCGCGAAGATCGTTGATTTGAGCATTGAGAGCATCAACTTCAGCTTGATCGTAAGGTTTTACACATTTGAAACCTTGACCACCGAGGTGGAAAGTAAGACCAGCCATGAGGTTGAATTTAGCACGATTTACATCGTAGTAAGCAGAAGCTGAAGAAGTTCCGTGTTTGTGGAAACCTTTATCATTTTCAACATCGCTCATGTCCCAAGTTACAGATGGTTTAATAGAGAGAGTGATGATTTTGCTTACGTTGAAATTCAAGTTAAGACCAGCTTTAGTAGCGAAGAAATTGTGGTCTGCACCATAACCAGTTGCCCAGTTAGCTTTGTCATAGTTTTTGTCATAGAAACGACCCCAACCTGCACCAGCAACTGCTTCTACTTCGAATACTTGATATTTGCATTTGCAAGCACCGAAAAGTTTGTTGAAGTTGATAGCGCCATAAACGCCAGCGTATTGATCATCAAATACGTTTACGCCTTGACCATAAGAAGTGTTGATACCCCAGTTGCCTTCTGCACCAACAGCAAGAATTGGAGATACTTGTTTTTCGATTTCGATACCTGCGATACCACGAGTATCTTTGATGAAATCATCACCTACGATAGGAGTTGTACCACCACCTACCAATGAAATTGACCAATTGTCAAAAAATTTAGGAGCTTCAATTGCTTGAGCTTGTGCTGACATTGCACCGAATGCTACAGCAGCCAAAAGAATAATTTTTTTCATCTTGTGTATAGTTAATAAATAAATTGTAATTTTCAGGACAAAGATAAGTATAATTACATATAACAACAAAATAAAATGTCGCAAAAATTACTTTTTTTCTTATTTTTTTTACTCAAAAGAGCTCTTTTTTATTTTTTTGTGCAAAAAAAGATGTATTTGCGCTGAGAATAAGACAATTTGTCCCAAGCACAAATACATCTTTACACTATATTTTAGATATTTTTTGCTACGAATTCTTCAAATTCAGCTTCGCTCATATAACCCACATGAGAAACCTTTTCTCCGTTTGGTTTTACAATCACAACCATAGGAATTGCTTGAGCGCCAAATTCATTTGCAACATCTTGCCATTTGTCAACATCAACCGATACAAACACTGCTTTATCACCAGTTTTTTGAGCCACTGATTCAAAGTGAGGTGCAAATTGTTTGCATGGCATACACCATGTTGCATTAAAGTCGATAATCACTGGTTTTTCAGCATTTTTCAATTGAGCAACTTCTGAAAGTTCTACAACAACAAGATTAGCAGAATCAATAACAGCAACAGCTTCTTCAACTACCACTACTGAATCATTTTCAGATTGATTCTTTTCTCCTGAGCCAGCGCAACTTGCAAAAAGTGCAGCTGCAAAAATTGATAATAAAATTGCTTTCTTCATAATTAGAAAAAATTTAATTAATAAAATTCAATAATTGTTTTTACTATTTCTTTATCATCTGATATTGACAACTGAATATTTTGATATTTCTTTGAATGTTTCAGAGTCATTAACAAATCTTATACGGGAATTGTTCGCATCCAATGTTCTATCCCTAGAAAAATCATCGGACTTGATTTATTTCATCTCCAATTTCATATAAATCGATATCTTGGAATGCACAATGAACAAACTTCTTATAGGGGTCATTCTTCAGATGCAAAATCAATTCTATTTCTACAATAAGGATTGAGCATACGTCCCTAAAAAGTATTTTTATCAATGAGATAATTTTCCACTACAAAATTAACTATTATTTTTCTTAATCCACCTTTTAGGAGAGTAAAAACCACTTTTTTGCCACAAAATTGCCATAGTTATAGAATTTTAGAGTAATTTTGTTTTTATATCGTAATCCCATTTTTAAGTTCAATCAACACCAACAATTATGATTGATTTTCTAGACTCTCTCGACACTCAGATTTTGCTATTTTTCAATGGTTTATATTCTCCTTTTTTTGACCATTTTATGATGGCATTTACAGGCAAATTCATCTGGATTCCTATGTACATTGCCGTTATTTACATCATATATCGTCGCTTTGGTTGGAAAGTTGCAACTTGCTATACACTTGCTATTCCCATTGCAATTACACTTGCCGATCAAATTTGTGCATCAGCAATTCGCCCTTGGGCCGAACGATTGCGTCCTACAAACATCAACAACCCTATAAACACCATGCTTCACATCGTTGATGGATATCGTGGTGGTCGTTATGGTTTTCCCTCCTGCCATGCATCAAACTCTTTTGCCTTGGCTATTTTCTTGACATTCTTATTCAACAATCGTCGTTTTACCATATTTATCTTTGCATGGGCAATAATCAATTCATACTCACGCCTATATCTTGGGGTTCACTATCCTGGCGACTTGATTGTTGGGGGTATAGTTGGAGGATGTATAGGATATTTATGCTACTTCTGCGCCAACAGAATTGCAAGATACTTAGCAACACCTATCGACAATAACAAACAACGCTTCTACTCCCAAATTACAATTGGTAGCAAATCCATTGAATATCGATTGTCAGATGTAATGATTATTATAGGAATGATGATTGCGACATCAATCATCGGTTACTCGCTTATCTCCCTATTTATCGGTTAAATCTCCCTCAATTAAAGCAATTGCTTTCTCAAAGCATCCTTCGGGTGAAAAAAGATGCAATGTTTCATCTTTTTTATACCAAGTCATTTGTTTCTTAGCATAAACTCGTGTGTTTTTCCCTATACGAGCTACGGCTGTTTCAAAATCCATCTCACCATCAAAATAGGCAAACATCTCCTTATAACCCACCGTATTTAGCGAATTAAGGTGACGCAAATGATACACGCTTCGTGCCTCTTGCTCCAATCCCGCTTCAACCATCGCGTCTACTCGACGATTTATGCGTTCAAATAGCTTTTCGCGTTCAAAGTCTAACGACATCTTTACTATTCGGAATGGGCGTTCCTTTACCTGCCCTGTGCGCAAAGATGAATATGGTACACCTGCTTGCATTATTATCTCAATAGCGTGAACCAATCGTTTGTGGTTATTCAAATCCACTTGATTGTAATATACTGGATCAAGTTTCAACAATGTAGAGCGGAGCAATTCTATCCCACCCTCTTGATACATCGCCATCGCTTTTTCTCGAATTTCAGGTGAGATAGTAGGCAGTTCATCAATACCTTTAGTTACTGCATCAACATACATCATCGACCCTCCACACATCACTACATAATCGTTCTCTTCCCATAATTTTGACAATAGACGCATCACATCTTCTTCATACTGTGCTGCACTATAATAATCCTCAAGCGAAAGCGTACCTACAAAATGATGTGGCACCAATGCCAATTGCTCTGCGGTAGGAGCAGCTGTGCCTATTGGAATTTCACGATAGAGCTGACGAGAGTCGGCCGATAAAATATGGCACCCATAATGGAGTGCCAATTTTATAGCCAAATCGGTCTTCCCCGACCCTGTTGGTCCGGTTACAACGATAAGTGTCTTATTTTTATTTGCGATTTGCAACGATTTTTGCGATTTCTACAATTACCTCAACAGCCTTTTCCATAGATGGAATGGGCACGAATTCATAACGACCGTGGAAGTTCAATCCTCCCGCAAAAATATTAGGACAAGGAAGACCTTTGAACGAAAGTTGAGCACCATCAGTACCACCACGAATGGGGACTACTTTTGGAGTAATGTCGGCATTGCGCATTGCTTGTTCGGCAATCTCAATCACGTGCATTACTGGCTCAATCTTTTCACGCATATTATAATATTGGTCTTTCAATTCAAGCGAAGCACAGTCGGGGAATTCTTTGTTAATCTTGCGAGTAAGATGTTCAAATTCCTTTTTACGACGTTCAAAACGATCACGATCGTGGTCGCGAATGATATAAGTCAACACTGTTTTTTCAACATCTCCTTCAATCCCTACCATATGATAGAATCCTTCATAGCCTTCGGTATGTTCAGGAGTTTCCCAACGAGGCAACATGATTGCAAATTGAGTTGCAACACGTAATGAATTAACCATCTTGTGCTTAGCATATCCAGGGTGAACATTGCGACCAATGAATGTAACTTTTGCTACAGCAGCATTAAAGTTTTCATATTCAAGTTCGCCAATTTCGCCACCGTCCATTGTATAAGCCCAATCAGCACCAAATTTTTCTACATCAAATTTATGTGCTCCAAGTCCAATTTCTTCATCAGGATTGAACGCAATACGAATATCACCATGCTTAATTTCGGGGTGTTGCATAAGATATTCAACTGCCGAAATAATTTCAGCGATACCTGCCTTATCATCTGCACCAAGAAGTGTAGTTCCATCGGTAACAATCAAATCTTGACCTGTATAATGGAGCAATTCGGGGAATTGTGTTGGCGACAATACGATTTCTTTTTCGGCATTAAGCACGATGTCATTACCATCATAATCCTTAACAATGCGAGGATTCACATGGCGTCCCGACATATCGGGCGACGTATCTAAGTGAGCGATAAAACCAATTGTAGGCACTTCATCTGATGTATTACCAGGAAGAGTAGCCATTAGGTAACCATTTTCATCAAGTGACACATCTTTCAATCCAAGTTCTTTGAGTTTCACTTCAAGATATTGAGCAAATTCCATCTGCCCTGGAGTTGATGGAGTGAGATTGGTTAATTCATCACTTTGAGTGTCAAACTTAACATATTCAAGAAATCTATCTACTACATTCATTGTCGTAAAAAAATTCAAGGTTATTTTATATTTTGTGCAAAAATACACAAAATCAACGGGATAACAAAATACCCTATCTTTTTTTATTTTTTTGTCATAAACCTCAACCATTTAATCCAATTTCACACCTATTTTCGCACAAAACTTGGTGACACTTTGTTTTTTTTGTAAATTTGAATTTCTAATTTTAATTTCAACTTTGTAATCGCCATGGCTCAAATATATCAAAGTCTCATCAACCTCATCGGGAACACTCCACTTATTCAACTCAATAACATAATGAGTGAATACGAATTAAAAGCTCGCCTTATTGCAAAAGCAGAATCGTACAACCCTGGAGGAAGCGTCAAAGACCGTGCTGCATTGGCAATGATTGAAGATGCCGAACAAAAAGGGCTACTTTCGCCAGGAGCTCTAATCATTGAACCAACGAGTGGCAATACTGGAGTGGGACTCGCTTGGATTGCATCATTAAAAGGGTACAAAGTAGTTCTAACAATGCCCGAAACTATGAGCATCGAACGCCAAAAACTTCTCAAAGCACTCGGTGCTGAAATTGTACTTACACCTGGAGCAGAGGGAATGGCTGGAGCAATTAAAAAAGCTGAAGAATTGCACGACAACGCTCCTGGTTCTATTATCATCGGACAATTTGACAACCCATCTAACCCCAAAGCCCATATTTCAACCACTGCACAAGAAATTTGGCGTGACACTGATGGAGAGGTCGACATCTTTGTTGCAGGTGTAGGCACAGGTGGCACCCTTTGTGGCACAGCTCGTGGACTAAAAGCACACAATCCAAACATTAAAGCCATTGCTGTTGAACCTGCCGAATCTCCAATAATCAGCCAAGGGAACGCTGGCCCTCATAAAATACAAGGTATTGGAGCTAATTTTATTCCCCAAAACTATGATGCATCGGTGGTAGATGAAGTTATTACTGTTAAAGGAAACGATGCCGTTACATCTGCACAACTTCTTGCTAAACGAGAAGGCATTTTTGTGGGCATTTCATCGGGAGCTGCACTTAACGCAGCAATAGAGATTGCTCAACGTCCAGAAAATGAAGGAAAGACAATCGTAGTGCTACTTCCCGACACTGGAGAACGATATCTTTCGACCGAATTAGTGGGATAAATCAACAATTCTCACCAATTATTACTAATTTTGCAACAAAGAAATACATTCACTTATGAAATTCATTAAAGGTCTGCTATTTATTATACCTATTGCCATTTTATATCTTGTGGGAAACCTTCCCGCATCATCAGATAACACAGTTGTCGTTACCGACACTCTCCAATTAGGCAATCTTGAAATGGTATCAATTCCTCCGACTATTCCTAGCCAAATAGTTAACTATGAAGGCATGACTTTATCTTTCAACAAAGACCTCCACATTCCCAACTGGGTAGCATGGGAACTAACTGCGACCGAAGTGGCTGGAACGTTCCCTCGCGACGACAACTTTCGTGGCGATGACAATGTTATTGGGTCGGCCGAAAAATGGGATTATTCATACTCTGGTTATGACCGTGGGCATATGGCTCCTGCTGGCGACATGAAATGGAGCGAAAAAGCTATGGACGAATCTTTTTATATGACCAATATGTGTCCTCAAGCAAAATCTTTGAATACGGGTGCATGGAAACGTCTTGAAGAAAAATGTCGCCAATGGGCTGAGATTGATAGCGCCATCATAGTAATATGTGGTCCTGTTGTAACCGATTCGATTAACGAATATATCGGCGACTCAAAAGTAGCCGTCCCTCAACGTTTTTTCAAAGTCATACTATCTCCATATATCGAAAACCCTCGAGGCATTGGATTTATAATGCCTAATGCAAAAGTACCTGGAGGTATGCAAGCAACAGCTGTGAGCATCGATGAAGTAGAGCGAGTTACAGGATTTGATTTCTTCTCTTCACTCCCCGATGAAATTGAAAATGAGGTGGAATCACAATGCAAGTTCCACTATTGGAGTACACTTAAAAACAACGCAAAAAAGAAAACGACAAAATGATAATGACCGACGATACAATTTGTGCTATTTCAACCCCAGCGGGTGTTGGAGGCATTGCTGTGGCTCGTGTGAGTGGCAAAGATGCCATCTCCCTTGTCGACAAAGTTTGGAAGGGGAAACGACTCACCGATGTGGAATCGCACACCGCCCACCTTGGCACCATTGTTGACGAAAATGGCGAAGCTATCGACCAAGCCGTAGCCACCGTATTTCGCAATCCACGCTCATTCACTGGCGAAGATGTAGTCGAAATTGCAGTACATGGTTCTCGTTGGGTGCAACGAGAATTGATCAACCTACTCGTGCGCACCGGCTGTCGCATTGCCGATGCAGGCGAATTCACACGTCGCGCCTTTGCCAATGGACGCATGGACCTTGCCGAAGCTGAAGCTGTGGCAGATGTTATCGCTTCATCATCGCGCGCAGCTCATCGCATTGCCATGAGCCAAATGCGTGGCGATTTCTCACGTCGTTTGACCAATCTTCACGACCAACTCCTCAACCTCGCTTCGTTGCTCGAACTAGAGCTCGACTTCTCAGAAGAGGATGTAGAATTTGCATCACGCCAAAAACTTCGCGACATTGCGCAAGAGATACACACCGTCGTTACCCGTCTTGCATCAACATTTGCCACAGGAGCAGCCATTAAAGATGGGGTGCCAGTAGCAATCGTGGGCGAAACCAATGCAGGGAAATCAACACTCCTCAACCGA
Source organism: Muribaculaceae bacterium (assembly GCA_017559355.1). Classification (GTDB taxonomy): domain Bacteria; phylum Bacteroidota; class Bacteroidia; order Bacteroidales; family Muribaculaceae; genus RGIG4079. The sequence goes on along the minus strand of JAFYSL010000034.1, from coordinate 936 downwards.
CTCCTTCATGAAGAACGTGCCATTGTGAGCGACATTCACGGCACTACTCGCGATGTGATTGAGGACACCATCGAAATCGGCGACACACTATTCCGCTTTATCGATACTGCTGGACTTCGCGAAACTACCGACGTCATCGAATCACTCGGTATCGAACGCACCATCAGCAAACTCACCGATGCTCGCATCGTACTTTGGGTTATCGATAGCGCAATCTCTACCAAACAACTCGCCACTGTGGCACAACGAGTGTTGCCTCACACCTCTAACGATCAATCAATCATCGTAGCTCTAAACAAAATAGACATTAACGCTACTAACGTTGACACATTGCAATCAGCATTGTGTGAAATACTCCCCGAAGGAGCAGTTATCGCCCCAATTTCGGCACAACGAGGCGACGAAATCGACGCATTGCAACAACACCTCATCAACACATCAGGTAGTGCCGACATTGCACCAGGCGAAGTGATGGTAACCAACGCACGCCACTATCAAGCTCTCACTCGCGCAGGCGAATCAATAGCTCGCGCAATTGACGGCATAGACATGGGCATTTCGGGTGACTTCATAGCACAAGACGTGCGCGAAACCCTCCACCACCTCGGCGAAATCACCGGCAACATCACCACCCAAGACATCCTATCGTCAATCTTTTCTCGTTTTTGCATCGGAAAGTAACCCACGATTAGCAACAATTACAAAATATTACCATTGATTATAAAGGCGTTGATTATCAGCGCCTTTTCTTTTTGCTATATGACTAATATAGGTCTAATATAGTCGTTTTTCAGTTCATTTTTGTACCTCATTTGTACCGCGATGATTTTCAGTGAGTAATCACGTTAGAAAGGTAGTGGATTAGGTGGTACGTCGTGGTACGCTGTGGTACGCGATGACACATATTTGGCGAACTAAAAAGAGAAGAAAATGGCT
>JAFYSL010000033.1 GCA_017559355.1 Muribaculaceae bacterium | reverse complement strand
GAGGTGCATCACACGATGCACCTCCATTGTTTTATATATTAATGTGATTATTCTACAATACGAGAAAGATGGTTAACAAACTCGACATATTCCTTATAACCAGTTTCTACATGGTGGATTTTGCCATTTTTGTAGAACAACAATGTAGGAATTGAAGAGATGCCAAGGTAATTAGCCCACTCCTGATTTTTGTCAACATTCACACGATAGAAATCGATTTGACCAGCATATTCTTTAGCAGCCTTAGCCATTACAGCTTCCATTGCTTGACATGGACCACACCATGTAGCATAGAAATCAAGCACCATAGGACGAGTTGCTGCAGGAAGAATCTCTTTAGAGAAAGTGTGGTAATCAATTTCTTTCACCTCTTGAGCCTCACTATTGAATGCAAAAGCGAGAATCATACTCATAATTAAAAGTACTTTTTTCATGATTTGTGTTATTTTATATTGTTAGTATTTCACTAAATTGTCAATCGCAAAGGTAATGTAAATCAAGTGTAATTGCAAATTTAGAACAATTTTTCGCTATAAAATGTTAGTTTTTAATTAATTATTATTACCTTTGCAGTCGAAAAATAACGATGTGGAAAAATTTGGCTGCTTGCAACCACTATAAAAAATGCTAAAACCGCAATTCTCATTCCCCCTTTTTCATTGTGGCTTTAGTTGTGTGATTGATAGGCAAGACATGTTTCGGTCCGTCAATTTTTATTTTATATGTGATTATTAATTAAACGACTAAAGAATATGAACTACTTATTTACATCAGAATCGGTGTCGGAAGGACACCCCGACAAAGTAGCCGACCAAATTTCGGACGCTATCCTTGATGAATTTCTCGCTTATGACCCTCAATCAAAAGTGGCTTGCGAAACACTTGTCACTACAGGTCAAGTAGTTGTAGCTGGCGAGGTGAAAAGCCAAGCTTATATCGATCTCATGGATGTAACTCGTCGTGTAATCAACGGCATCGGTTACGATCGTAGCGAATTGAAATTTGATGGCGATGCATGTGGAGTGCTCTCTGCTCTTCATGAACAAAGTGCCGACATCAATCGTGGTGTAGAACGTGCAAATATCGAAAACCAAGGTGCTGGTGACCAAGGTATGATGTTTGGTTATGCTTGTAACGAAACAGCCAACTACCTTCCACTCACTCTCGATCTCAGCCACCTACTTTTGAAAGAACTCTCTGAAATTCGCCGCGAAGGAAAAGTGATGAACTACCTTCGCCCCGACTCTAAGAGCCAAGTTACTGTTGAATATACCTCTGAAGGAAAACCAGTGAGAGTACACACTATTGTAGTGTCAACTCAACACGACGATTTCATCAAACCATGTGAAGGTAAAACTCAAGAACAAGCCGATGAAGAGATGCTCGCAATCATCAAAAATGATGTTGCTACTATCCTCATTCCTCGCGTAATTGCTCTACTTTCAGACGAAACAAAAGCACTTTTTGATGGCAATCACATTCTCCACGTTAACCCAACTGGCAAATTTGTTATCGGTGGTCCTCACGGCGACACAGGTTTGACTGGTCGCAAAATTATCGTTGACACATATGGTGGTCGTGGTGCTCATGGCGGTGGTGCATTCTCAGGCAAAGACCCCTCAAAGGTTGACCGTTCGGCTGCATACGCAGCTCGTCACATTGCTAAAAACCTCGTAGCAGCAGGTATAGCCGATCAAGCACTCGTGCAAGTAGCCTATGCTATTGGTGTTGCAAAACCAGTGAGTCTCTGCGTAAACACTTATGGCACAGCCAAAGTTGACATGAGCGACGCTGAAATTTCAGATATCATCGCAAATATGGAAATCTTCGATATGCGCCCTTATGCTATCGAAACTCGCCTCAAACTTCGTAATCCAATCTATCAAGAAACTGCAGCTTATGGACACATGGGTCGCACTCCTGAGGTTAAAACAAAAACCTTTTCTTCACGATATGAAGGCGAAAAAACAATTACCGTTGAGTTATTCACTTGGGAAAAACTTGATTGCGTTGAACAATTAAAGGAACGCTTTGGTATCTAATTTTTATTGAAAACGAGTAAGAAATAAAAAAAAAAGTGTATCTTTGTGCGTTATTAACCATTTTGCTATAAAATGGCTAAGTAATTCAACAAATTAAAATTAATAAAACACTTAAAATAATGGCAACTTTAGAAAAAATTAGAAGCAAATCTGTGCTACTCTTCACAGTAATTATCGTAGCATTGCTTGCATTTATTCTTGGCGACTTCTTTAACTCAGGTCGCAGTTTATTCGGTGGCGGTACAACCGTTGCTGAAATTGGTGAACACGAAATCGACGTTCAACTCTATCAACAACGTCTTAACCTCGTAAATCAACAACTCCAAGAGCAAGGTAAACAACAAGACATGGACATGGTGCAAACTCAAGTGCTCCAAGAAATGCTCTTCGAAAAAATGATGGAAGCTGAATTGAGCAAAGTGGGTATCGTTGTTACTAACAAGGAACTCGGCGACCTCATCACAAAAAATCCTCAAACAGCTCAAATCATCGACGCTATCAAAAATCCAGGTAAGTATAACATTCCTGCTGAATATGCTGAACAACTCAAAGCTCAGCTTGCTGAGCTTGAAGTAGAAAGCGAAAACCAAATCAAACAATACATCTACGGCTACTTGTTTAATGGTCTTTTCACAGCTAACGAACTCGATGCAAAACAAGCTTACGATGCTATTAACAAAAACTACCATGTTTCTTTCACAAGCAAAGAACTCGCTTCACTTCCCGATGACGAATTCCAAGTAAGCGACGCTGAAATCAAAGCTGAGTGGAACAAAAACAAAGAAAAATATGCGCTCGAAAACGAAATGCGCACTATCAAATACTTCACAGTATTGCTTAAACCTTCAGCTGAAGACAACATGGAAGCTGAAAACATCGTTAACGCAGCTATCGCAGGTCTTAACGAAAAACCTGGTGTAGAAGCAATCGCCTCTGATGTAAACTTCAACATCAAAACTAAAGTTTACTCTCCAAGCAAAATCCAAGACCTCCAACTCAAAAACTTTGTTGACACAGCTAAAGTAGGTAAAGCAGTTGTAATCTCTAAACTTGACAAAACTTACAGCATCGCTAAATTGCTCAGCGCTAAATACGAAATGGACTCAGTTAACGTTTCAGTTATTCAAATGGCTGATTCTCTCACATTTGATTCTGTTATGAACGCTGTAAACAATGGTGCAGCAGTAAAATCGTTCGTAGCTGAAAACAACGGCAAAACTCAATGTGCTGACAGTGTATGGATTCGTCTTTCAGAACCTAACACTGACAAAGATTTGAAAGCTAAAATCCTTAAAGCATCTGCTGGTCAAAAAATCGCTATCGACACAGTTGCTAATGGTCAACAAATCTATGCTCTCTATGTTGTAAACAAAACAACTCCTGCTGTGAAAATCAGCGAAGTTGCAGAAATCTCTTACGTAGTTGAGCCTTCAGAAAAAACTATCAACGACCTCAAAGGCAAACTCGACGAATTCTTAGCAAACAACACTACTCTTGAAGATTTCATTGCAGCAGCTCCTGCTGTTGGATACACTCTCAACAATGCAAGCGTTGATGCAACTTCAAGCCACATTAATTATATGCCAGAATCTCGCGTTGCTATCAAGTGGGCAATGAATGCTAAAAAAGGTGATATCTCAACACCATTCTCTAACCGCGACAACAATCGTTTGTTAGTTGCTGCAGTAACTGGCATCTACCCTGACTACATCACTATCGAAAACGATGAGTTAAAACAAGCTCTTATCGCTGAAATTCGCGACAACAAAAAGGCTGAAGCTATCATTGCTGATTTCAAGAGCAAAGATGCTAAAGACCTCGTAGGTTATATGGCTCTCACTGGCGATACTATCACAAATGCTCGCGTAGCACTCAGCAACATGTCGGTAAACACTCTCGGTAGCTACGAATATGACTTCGTTGGTACTGTTACTGGTGCTGAAAAAGGCCAACTCATCGGTCCTATGAAGACTAATAAAGCAGTTGTTGTTGCTCAAATCGATGACATCGACAACATTGGTCGTCCTTACAACTTCAACGAATATAAAGACCACTTCAACCAAATGATGGGTGGTAACGCTCTTTACAAAAACCTCTTTGGTATTATGAAGGGTGGCAACAAATTTGAATCAAAATTGCTTGACTTCTACGAAAACTAATCGGTAGAGAAATACATTTCAACCGATAATCATATTACGAAGGAGCGAGCGTCACATAACAACGACTCTCGCTCCTTTTGTATTCAATGAAATCATTCAATATTGGCGCTACTTCAACTGAAACAACTCATTATCAAATAAATAATGTCAGACAGATCTACTTTATATCTATTCCCTGTGTCGCTCGGCGATACCCCTTTGCAAAATGTGTTACCTCAATACAACATTGCAATTATCCCCACAATTAAATATTTTATTGTGGAGAACATTCGTTCGGCTCGACGCTTCTTAAAGTCGTGCGACCGTTCAATAGATATTGACCAATTGACATTCTTTACTCTCAATGAGCACACCGATCTCGGCGCAATCCCATCAATGCTTGAACCAATGAAACAGGGTCACAGCATGGGCATCATTTCCGAAGCTGGTTGTCCAGCTATTGCCGACCCAGGAGCCGATGTTGTTGCAATTGCCCAACAACGAGGATATAAAGTGGAACCCCTCGTAGGTCCATCAAGCATTCTCCTCTCATTGATGGCATCGGGCTTTAATGGACAAAGTTTCGCTTTCAACGGCTATCTACCCATCGACCAAGGCACTCGCAACGCCAAACTCAAAGAGATGGAGCGACGCATACGCCGTGAACGCCAAACTCAAATATTCATCGAAACTCCATATCGAAATAACAAACTCATTGACGAACTCTCTCTCTCGCTCCCTGGCGATATGTTGCTATGTGTAGCGAGCGATATCACTTGTCCCAATCAGTCAATCATCACTCGTCGACTATCGGATTGGAGCAAAGCCACATATAATTATAATAAAGTTCCCACTATATTCCTCTTATTTAGTTAATATCCCCACCGATGGCTCGTAATCGAAAAAATACTCCACTACAAGAACTTCCTGGATTGTTTGACGACTTCTCAGTACACCCCGACATGGGTGCTTCTGTTGATTTTACATCAGACAACCCAGCCCCACAACACACTCGTAAAAAGGAGCCATCAAGCGAAATTCAACCTATGAAACCCGCTGCTTTGAGTCCTCGTCTCAAGTTTATATCATTCGGCAGTGGAAGTAGTGGAAACTGTGCCTACATAGGTGATGATCACGGAGGAATACTTATTGACGGAGGTGTAGACAACAACCGAGTTGTGAGCGAATTGGCCAAAAATGGCATATCTATGGATATGGTAAAAGCTATATGCATTACACACGACCATGGTGATCACATTCGTTTTGCTTACTCAATCGTGCGCCGCTATCGTCACATAGGCATATATTGCACTTTACGCACTCTTAACGGCATTATGCGTCGCCACAATATCTCACGCCGTTTCAAAGACTACCATCGCCCTATATTCAAAGAGATGCCATTCACCATCGACAATTTCAAAATTACAGCATTTGATGTGTCGCACGATGGCACCGACAACATGGGATTCTTTATCGAAAATGGCAACCACCGATTTGCTATCGCTACCGACTTGGGATGCATCACTCCACGCGTTGACCACTATATGCGTCAAGCACAATATATTATGATTGAGAGCAACTACGACAACGAGATGCTCTTGACTGGTAAATATCCAGAATACCTCAAGGCTCGCATCCTTGCCGATAAGGGCCACCTCGACAACGAAGTAACAGCTCGTTACATTGCCGATATTTACACACCTAAACTCACGCATGTGTTCCTTTGTCATCTTAGCAACGATAACAACACACCAAATATAGCACTTGCTACAGTCTCAAAACCACTCTTTGAGCGGGGATTGAAAATTGGTGACGCTACCGAAAGCGCCACCTCTAACGATGCCGACATACAAATCACGCCACTCCCTCGCCTCGAATCGTCGATACTCTATATTTTAAGAGCAATGCAATAATTCCCAGAAGGATATTTTCTTGCAACAATTTTTCTCAAATTATAACTGAAATAGTCGCATATCTGCTATTTCAGCATTCTTTTGTGGTTAAAAAATGTGAATACGGAAAAATTTCCTTATTAGAGTGTGTATATACCAAATAAAATAATTAACTTTGTACTTGGAATTATAGGTGAAATTTGCGCCGACTAGAAATTTTTATTAACTAATTATATATTAAAGTCTTACAGAAATGAGCAAAATCGATTTAAGCAAGTACGGCATTTCAGGAACTACTGAAGTTGTGTACAACCCTTCTTACGAGCAACTCTATCAAGATGAAACTTGCTCTTGCCTCGAAGGTTATGAAAAAGGTCAAGCTACTGAACTTGACACAGTAAACGTAATGACTGGTATCTACACTGGTCGTTCTCCTAAAGATAAATATATCGTAAAAGACGCTACAAGCGAAAACACTGTATGGTGGACTTCTGAAGAATATAAAAACGACAACAAGCCTGTAACTACAGAAACTTGGAACACCCTTAAAGATCTCGCTGTTAAAACTCTTTCTAACAAAAAACTTTATGTAGTTGACGGTTTCTGCGGTGCTAACATGGCTACTTGCTTGAAAGTGCGCTTCATCGTTGAAGTTGCTTGGCAAGCTCACTTCGTTAAAAACATGTTCATCCGTCCAACTGAAGAACAACTCAAAGATTTCGAACCTGACTTCGTAGTTTACAACGCTTCTAAAGCTAAAGTTGAAAACTTCCAAGAACTCGGTCTTAACTCTGAAACTGCAGTAGTATTCAACCTCACTACTAAAGAACAAGTTATCATCAACACTTGGTATGGTGGTGAAATGAAAAAAGGTCTCTTCTCAATGATGAACTACTTCAAACCACTTGAAGGCATCGCTTCTATGCACTGTTCAGCTAACACTGACATGGAAGAAAAGAGCACTGCTATCTTCTTCGGTCTTTCAGGTACTGGTAAAACTACTCTTTCAACTGACCCAAAACGTAAACTCATCGGTGACGACGAACACGGTTGGGACGACGAAGGTGTATTCAACTACGAAGGTGGTTGCTACGCAAAAGTTATCAACCTCGACAAAGAAAGCGAACCAGATATCTACAACGCTATCCGTCGTAACGCACTTCTCGAAAACGTTACTGTTGACGCTGAAGGCAAAATCGATTTCAACGATAAGAGCGTAACTGAAAATACTCGCGTTAGCTATCCTATCGACCACATCGAAAACATCGTTAAACCTATCTCTAAAGGTCCAGCTGCTAAACAAGTTATCTTCCTTTCAGCTGACGCATTCGGTGTACTTCCTCCAGTTTCTATCTTGACTCCAGAACAAGCTAAATATTACTTCCTTTCTGGTTTCACTGCTAAATTGGCTGGTACTGAACGTGGTATCACTGAACCAACTCCTACTTTCTCAGCTTGTTTCGGTGTTGCATTCCTTTCACTCCACCCAACTAAATACGGTGAAGAACTCGTTAAGAAAATGGAAGCTAACGGTGCTAAAGCATACTTGGTTAACACTGGTTGGAACGGTACTGGCAAACGTATCTCTATCAAAGATACTCGTGGTATCATCGACGCTATCCTCGACGGTTCTATCAACAACGCTCCTACTAAAAAGATCCCTATGTTTGACTTCGAAGTTCCAACTGAACTTCCAGGCGTAGATCCTAAAATCCTCGACCCACGCGACACTTACGCTAACGTTGAAGATTGGAACGTTAAAGCTCAAGACCTCGCTGAACGCTTCATCAAAAACTTCAAGAAATTTGAAGGTAACGAAGCTGGTAAAGCACTCGTTGCAGCAGGTCCTCAACTCTAATCGAGCATAACAACTCAATTATAGCAAAAGCCATGGCCCACTCGGGCTGTGGCTTTTTTATTTTTCATATTTAGATATTCCTCAACCATTTTTCAACAACACACATAAATTTCAACCTCAAAATTTGGGGGTAAAATGGAGTTTTTGTAATTTTACAATTCATTACTAACCCCTAAAAACTCTACAGTCGTGGCAAAAAAAATCGCAGAAACTCCATTGATGAAACAGTATCTCGAGATGAAACAAAAACATCCCGATGCCATACTCCTTTTTCGCGTGGGCGACTTCTACGAAACTTTTTCCGACGATGCTATTGCTGCATCTGAAATCCTTGGTATCACACTCACTCGTCGTGCCAACGGCTCAGCACAACATGTAGAATTAGCTGGGTTCCCACACCACGCTCTCGATACATATCTCCCTAAACTTGTGCGTGCAGGAAAAAGAGTTGCTATCTGCGAGCAACTTGAAGACCCTAAACTCACAAAAAAACTCGTTAAACGTGGCATTACCGAACTCGTAACCCCTGGGGTATCAATCAACGACAATATTCTCGACCATCGCGAAAACAACTTCCTCGCAGCTGTGTATTTTGCTCGTCATGGTGTAGTGGGCGTGGCTTTTCTTGATATTAGTACTGGCGAATTCCTCACAGCCGAAGGTTCGACCGACTATATTGATAAACTCCTTGGCAATTTCGCTCCTAAAGAGGTACTTGTTGAGCGTGGTAATCGCAATCTCATTGAAGACAACTTCTCTGCTCGATATTTTACTTTCGAACTCGACGATTGGATTTTTACCGACGAGGCTGCAATGGATCGCCTATTGAAGCAGTTTGAAACCACAAGCCTCAAAGGTTTTGGCATAAACAAAATGCCTGCAGCAGTTATTGCTTCAGGAGCAATCCTCCACTACCTCGACATTACACAACACAACCAAATCTCGCATATCAACAACCTCTCACGTATTGAAGAGGACCGTTATGTACGTCTTGATAAATTTACCGTTCGCAATCTCGAACTCGTTGACAGTTTTGCCGACGATGGCAAGAGCCTTTTGAGCGTCATAGATCGCACTATAAGCCCCATGGGCGCACGTTTGTTGCGTCGTTGGGTATTATTCCCATTGAAAGATGTAAAAGCGATTAACGCGCGTCTCGATGTAGTGGAATATTTCTTCCGTCACCCTGAAGAACGAGAAGAGATAAAATCAGCTCTTGAGCAAATTGGCGACCTTGAGCGTCTCATCTCTAAAGTAGCCGTAGGACGCATCACTCCTCGTGAGGTAGTGCAATTGCGCAATGCCCTCACTGCAATCGAGCCAATCAAACAACTCTGTTGCAATGCCGACCACGAAGCACTTCGTGCAATTGGCGAGCAACTCAACCCATGCACCGCGATTCGCGACCGCATTGCTCGCGAAATTGTTGACGATGCACCATCGGCACTCAATCGTGGCACAGTGATTAAAGATGGTGTTGATGCCGAACTTGACGAATTGCGCGAAATAGCATTCCAAGGCAAAGACTACCTCATGAAGATACAGATGCGCGAGAGCGAAGCAACTGGTATTCCAAGCCTAAAAATCGCGTACAATAACGTGTTTGGTTACTACATCGAGGTAACCAATACCCACAAAGATAAAGTGCCCGAAGAGTGGATTCGCAAGCAAACACTCGTTAATGCCGAACGATACATTACGCAAGAGCTCAAAGAGTATGAAGAGAAGATTCTTGGCGCACAAGAACGCATTCTCGTTATCGAAACACGCATATACAACGAATTGGTGGCTGCATTGGCTCAATACACACCAGCCATTCAGCTCGACGCATCACTCATTGCTCGCCTCGATTGCCTCACCGCATTCACTCGTGTAGCAATGGAAAATCATTACAACCGTCCTGTTGTTGATGATTCTCTTTCACTCGAAATCTTTGAAGGTCGCCACCCTGTAATTGAAAAAGAACTACCTATTGGCGAACCATATATCACCAATAGCGTATCGTTGAGCAACAACGGCACACAAGTGATGATGATCACCGGACCAAACATGTCGGGTAAATCAGCACTACTTCGCCAAACAGCCCTTAACGTACTCATGGCACAAATCGGTTGTTTCGTTGCTGCCGATAGCGCTCGGATAGGTATCGTTGATAAGATTTTCACTCGTGTAGGAGCAAGCGACAATATCTCACTTGGAGAATCTACATTCATGGTCGAAATGAACGAAGCCGCATCTATCCTCAACAATATGAGCGAACGAAGCCTTATTCTCTTCGACGAATTAGGTCGTGGTACGTCAACCTACGATGGCATCTCTATTGCATGGGCAATTGTAGAACACATCCACGAATATCGTGGCATACACCCCAAAACACTCTTTGCAACACACTACCACGAACTAAACGAAATGGAAAAAACATTCTCGCGCGTGGTCAACTACAACGTATCGGTTAAAGAAATCAATAATAAGGTGGTTTTCTTGCGCAAATTAGCACGTGGAGGGTCAGAACATAGTTTCGGTATACATGTGGCAAAACTCGCGGGTATGCCCCCTGCTATCGTTAAACGCGCTGATGAGGTATTGCATCAACTCGAAACAAATAATCGCAAAGACAACATCGCAAAAGATCTTGGAGCCGTTGCCGAACAAACAGGCGGAATGCAACTCTCATTCTTCCAACTCGACGACCCGGTATTGAGCCAAGTGCGTGATGAGATTCGCGACCTCGACATCAACAATCTCACCCCAATGGCAGCCCTCAACAAGCTCAACGACATTCGCAAAATCATCACCGGCAAAGACTAAATATTAGATTATATCTCAAAAAAATATAGGCAAAAAAGATCTTTTTTTGTCTTCTTTTTATTTGGAGTTTTTCTTCTTTTGAGCTTTGATTATACGCTCTTTCTCTTTTATTTGCTGTTTCAAACAACGTATAGTGTCGTCCAACATTTCGTTGAGGTCTTTGTATTCAACCGCCTCTTCCGTCTCGATTTCCTCTACATACTCCTCTTCTATGTAGTCCTCAAAATATTCAGCCCCCTCGCCTGTGTGCATATAGCGATCATACATGTCGTCGGTATAGTCATTATCGTAATATGTCATGGCAGAATCTTATTTTGATTACAATATTGGGTGAGACTTATATAGTATCTAAACGAGAAAAACATTGTAACAGTATATAAAAACAAAAAAGAGTTACATTGTAACTCTTTTTTGCTGTGGTGCCACCAGGAGCATAATGGTTCCGCATTAAAAAGTATAATTGCTTACAAATGAGCATTATAAATAATTTCAAGACACATTTTATTACTCTTATACCGAGTAATACCTAAAAAATGTTGCCAAATGTTGCCAAGGTATTTTCCACACATATTATGCGATGTAATCCTTCTTCTGCGTGGAGGAGAAACTCAAAAAAAAATAATTATTTTTTTATTTTTTAGATTACTCCGAAATACTTTTCAAAGAATACCTTCAACTTCTCTATCACGGTCTTCTTTTTCTCCTGCCTGTTGCCACCACCGAAGCGGGACATTGCTGGGAGTATCTTGTCTATGTCTGTGCCTGTTGTGCGTATTGCTCCATCGCGAAAAGCATTCTCCACAAACTTGGCGGTCTCGTCTGCTTTCAGGTTCTCGCTTGTGATAATCTCATTCAGGTCGTCCTGCTTACGCTGCTCCACATACGCTGACCACGCATCATCAACATCGGTATCGGCATTGACGCTTGCCACGAAACTCTCAATGAGTTCTTTTTTGCTTCTCAACTGCATACTCGCACTTACTGCTTTGGCGATATTGACGAGTATCTCCTTGTTCGTGCAGTTGCTGTCGTGGTAGTTCTTCACCAGTAACAGTATGTAGTCAATATTTATCTCTATCTGCCTTATTAGTTCGGTTTCAAATATGATGTCATCATTGACCACTTCTTTCTCGCCTTTACCTCTCTTTCTCCACTTATCTTTTAGGTCAAGGTAATGACTTTGATAGTCCTGCATCTGACCGTCGGATAGCAATTGCAATCCTTCAAACTGGTCAAATGACTGCAATACATTGATAGACAATAGAATAATTATTATTTATCAAATGCCTACTTTGCTGATTTGAACGCAATTTCTCATTTTCTCATTTTTGATGATGTCATAAAAGAGAACAAAATAATTTTTATTTAGAGTATGCTACTATTGCCATATAACTCAAATGGTTGTTAGATTATTTAGTGGGACTGCGTTTGAATGTTAGATGAATAAAATGACAATAATTTGCTCTTGATTTCATCTCTTACTCGGCGAAACTCGTTTATGTCGGTTGAGTGTGCAGGGTCATCAAAGCCAATGTGTAGTCGTTTGCCGACCTTGCCGACAAACATCGGGCAGGTTTCGTTTGCTCCGCCACAAACTGTTATCACATAGTCCCACTCGTCATTTAGGTATATTCCCACGCTTTTGGGTGTATGTGTAGATATATCAATACCCACCTCGTGCATAACTTGGATTGCTTGCGGGTTTACCTGCGATGTAGGGTTTGTTCCTGCTGAATGAACTTCCAAACTCTTGTCAAACGATTGCAAGAAGCCGTGTGCCATTTGGCTGCGGCAACTATTACCTGTACATAAAATCAATACCCTCATAGAATCCAATTAAAAAGATAGCCTGAAATAATAATCAACAATGTTACCACGCCGAAGAAGATACCTATCAACCGCCAAGTCATTACCTTTTTGAGCATCGTTGCTTCGGGTATAGACAAGCCGATAACCGCCATCATAAAGGCGATGGCAGTGCCAAGCGGAATACCCTTGGCAACGAAGACCTCGACAATAGGAACGACGCTTGCAGGATTAGCATACATAGGCACGGCAAGAATTACAGCCAATGGCACTCCCCACCAATGTTTTGCGTTGAGCATACTCTCAAAGAAACCTTCGGGGATATAGCCGTGCATAGCCGCTCCGATACCGATGCCG
>JAFYSL010000004.1 GCA_017559355.1 Muribaculaceae bacterium | reverse complement strand
TTGAAACCATAGCAACCAACTCCTGCACTGCTGAATAGGCTGACATATGTCCTCAATCCATATGCAGAACGCCGATCTGCTAATAGCATTTCGGGGACTTCCAACTCTGGGTATAATTTTACTTTTGCCATATCAACCTATTCTTCTTAAATTTTCAGCAGCCATTGAAAGAGCTTCTGATGCAACAACATGTTCATCAGATACCATATCAGTTACCTTGTCGGCAAGCCACAATGTAAGGAGGTCTGTCATTTCTACATGAAACATCTCCGACAATATTGCGACTTGTTCTTTCTTGGCTTTACGCTCACCTTTTTCTATCTTACAATATGTTGCAGTGTCTATATCAAGAGCTGCGGCAATCTGCCTTTGTGGCATTTGGTTTTGAATACGTAACTCTTTTATTTTCTCTGTAAACAGCATATTACTTATTTTTGTCTTGACATTATTTGGCAAAGATAGCGAATTTATTTTATTCAACTGCCATTTTCAATGGTACAAAAATAATAATTTATGGGTGCAAGAATTTTACCCCAATAAATTAAAAGAATATAAAATGATGTAATTATGCTGCTTAAGTTCATTCTGTCTAAAAATCTAAAACTCTCAATTTTTATTTTTGTGCATTATCGCAGTTTTTTCCTTTTTTTGCATTGTAACTTTGCTCCATAAATCTTTCAAAATTTTATTATACTATGAAACCAGAAAATGTCAAAAAAGTGTGGGAATATTTCAAAGGTTATAAAATACGATACCACATAACCCGTCCCGAACGCATCATTGCAGCAATTAAAAAGAACATCAGTGGCGACCTATCATTATCAGAATTTTATGGTGAAATAGAAGCAAGAGTACACCTTCTCGTAAAAGAATATATTGTATACCTTCTTAACCAAGAAGCTCTCGAAAAAGCACAAGAAGAACAAGCCCTTCTCGAAGCACAACAAAAAGCCCAAAAAGAAGCTAATAAAGAAAAACCACAAAAGCAGGAATTTATCTATTCAAAAGGACGCATAGGGGTAAGTATGGCAAATCCGAGATGCAATCAACACCGTCGGAAATTAAACTCTAAAAATAATAGTAGTACTAGTGGATCCTCTCACCTCTTTCCACTCTCCTCTCTCCACTCCACAAGAGGCTCCCCTCTTTCCTCTCTCCTCTTTCCTTTTTCCTCTTAAAAACCGTTTTCGTCGCTTTCGTGGAAGAGGCGGTCTGTGGGAATGATAGCAGCTGATTCGGGGTTGAAATGTTTGCCCAAAGAGATGTAGAATCCGTTGTTGAGCAGTTGGGTAGCAAGTTGAGGTTTACCACGGAAACCGTGAATAATCCAAGGCATCGTGGGGCGTAACTCCTTTTTGAGAGCGATGATTTCGTTAAACGACTTTACGCAGTGGATAATGAGAGGTTTTTGGTATTGTTCGCTCAACGCCACATGTAGGCGAAATATTTCGGTTTGGACTTCAATCGAAGCACCTTTGAGAGCATCAAGGCCAGTCTCCCCTATTGCTACGATTTGAGGGAGAGCAGCGAGAGAGTGTAGACGTTCAATAGTTGTGGGAGCAACATCGACAGTGTGCCAAGGGTGAATACCTACCGAATGGTATGCCCCCTCGATGATTTCTTCATCGGGGTAAATATTGATAACAGCTTCGCGATAGCGCGAACGATCATGGCAATGTATGTCGGCGTGAGGAAACATTATGGTACAGGGTCATAACCACTTCCACCCCAAGGGTGACAACTACAAATACGTTTGATAGCCAACCATGTGCCTTTTATAGGACCATGCTTTTTTATCGCTTCAATCGCATATTGACTACATGTGGGGGTGTAGCGACATGCTGGGGGGAACATTGGAGAGATACAAAGTTGATAAAAGCGTATGGGCAGTATCAATATGTAGTTAATTATCTTTTTCATCGTTTTCAGATGGGGTAGATTGTGTATTTTCCGATATATTTTTAAGAATCTTTTTCATTGCTTTTTCTATAGTTTTATAAGGGAGCAATGAGTTAGCGATATAGATAAACGCTACATCGATGCGAGCATCGTCGGTGAGAGAATAGTTCTTGTGGTTGAGTCGATATGCCTCACGAATGCGTCGACGCATCATCACACGATCTACAGCGTGGTGAAGGCGTTTCTTGGGCACCGATATAAGAAATTGCATCTCTGCATCGCAGTAGCGACCATCATTTTGTCGCCACACAGCACGCAAAGGATATGCAAGCATAGCTTGTGATGTGCCACCAGGCTGAAACAGCATATTGATGGCAGTATTGCTACACAATTTTTCTTTCTTATATAATCTCAAAGAAGATGTCACAACTATTAAAAATGAGTGAAATAAAAAAGTCTTGCAAGTTTAGCAAAATATTACGACACCTGCAAGACTTAATTATGTATAACCTAAAAAAATCCTTTTTCTACCCTCTTAAGCTCCAGCTTTTTCGTTTTTGAGATACAATTCCAAAGCTGCTGTCATAGAAGGTGTTTTAGCCGATGGCGCTTCGATGTCGAGACGGAATCCTGCATCGCGAACAGCCTTTGCTGTTGTTGCACCAAAACAACCTATTTTCACGTCTTCTTGTTTGAAGTCGGGGAAGTTCTTTATAAGCGAGTCAATACCCGATGGGCTGAAGAATAATAACATATCGTAGTCAAATTTTTCTTCAGGAGCAAAGTCGTTGCTCACGGTGCGATACATAACTGCTTTTGTGTAGTTGATGTTGTTTTTGTCGAGAATGTTGAGGTCCTCTTCTTTGTGTACCGATGAAATTGCATAAAGGAATTTCTCCTTATTATGTTTCATAAGGAATGGTAACAAATCATCAAGTTTGCCTGTATTGCCATGGAAAATTTTGCGCTTGCGATAGATGATATATTTTTGCAAGTACAAAGCAATCGACTCGGTAGTGCAGAAATATTTCATTGTGTCGGGGATAGTGATGCGCATCTCTTCACACAAACGGAAGAAATGGTCAATAGCAGTGCGCGCTGTAAAGATTACTGCAGTATAATCTGAAATAGAAATTTTTGATTGGCGAAATTCTTTCGCAGATAGGCCCTCTACCTTAATAAATGGACGAAAAACGATTTCTACGCCATATTTTTCCGCTATTTCAAAATAGGGTGATTTCTCAGATGTTGGTTTGGGTTGAGAAACAAGTACTTTTTTTACCTTCACTCTTATAACTATTTGAATTACTGTAGATTACTGAAAATTATTTGTGAAATTCCATACACGAAAATCACGGGTATAATTTCCAGGGTGCAAAGGTACAAAATAAAATAGAATAAAGAGTGAATTTTTTGGTAAAAAATCCTAAATCCTTTGAAAATAAACAACAAACGTGCAATTACATAGAGCGAAACTGCAATGTTCCACATGGTCGATGTTGTGGTGGGATAGAAGATAGATGCCACGGTGGGAATGATGAGAGCAAAGCCCAAAAAGATGTGTGATGCATTGAATCCTTTTACCCATTGAGAGGAGTTAATACCGTCGGCAAAAGTGTATCCCACGAGTGAATAACTGATGACTTGAAATAGATAATATGCTCCATACACCCCTATCATGCTATAGGTGGCAGTGATAGTTTTTTCGGGTGAAAGAGGAATGATAGTATTCATTTTTGCGCTGATGAGAATACCAGCATAAACACACAATTGCAGTATGAGTACGGCAATAAGGCTGCGTTCGTTGGTGGTGTGTTCATCAAAAGCGTTGGCACGGCGGCGCACATTCCATAAGTCTAGCCCAAAAGTTTTGAGCATGCGACGATAGGAATTGAAATTGAAAGCCACCAATAAGAATGTCACCGAGAGCAAAATCATTAAACCTGTGTCGTGACCAGGATGGCTATTGCGCATCAAAGGCTCGTTGCCCGACATATATGGGGGTGGAACTTCAATCGTAGCAGTGTCGGCACACATGGTGCTATCAATCTTCATAGCAGTGCTATCGCAATAGAGCGAGTCGGCATAGAAGATGCTATCGTTGGGGATAGAATCGATGGTGAGAGTAGTGCTATCAATAGTTTTTGCCGAGTCGGTATTCTCTACTTTCACTACCTTTTCGATCTTTTTGTTTTTCTTTGAGGTAGAATCCTTCTTGGCCGACGATTTCTTTTTGTCGGTCGTGTTGCTCTTCTTTTTCTTTTGTGAATTAGAAGAGGTTGAGGTTGTAATATTTTCTTCTACCTGTATCATTTGGTAACACTAATATTTTGAAGAGAGGGTGAGAGTTTTGCTATCGTCAAGAGCGATCGCTATAGCCTCATCGGGAGTAGATGCCACAGCCCATATATCTTTGTGGTCTTTTTTCATAAAACCATCTTCTACAGCCTTGTGAAGCATAGCAAGAAGTGGGTCAAAATAATTATTTACGTTGAGGATAATTATTTTTCCGTCATAGAGACCAAGTTGACGCCATGTGATGATTTCGAGCAACTCTTCGAGGGTGCCACAACCACCAGGCATTGCGATAGCCGTGTGCGACAATCGAGCCATCATCTCTTTGCGAGTGTGCATATCGGGAGTTACCTCGAGGTGTTTTAATTGGGGGTGGTGCCAACCATTGTCGACCATAAATTGAGGTATCACCCCTATCGCCTTACCACCTTCGCTCAAAGTGCCATCAATCACAGCACCCATCAATCCAGTGCGACCAGCGCCACACACCATCGCATTGCCCGACTTGGCAATCTTCGCACCCATTTCAAAGGCTGCGTCGATATAACTTTGGTCGATCAATGCACTTGATGCACAATATACACAAATAGCTTCTTTCTCTTTCATAACTGCAAAGTTACTACAATTATTTGACAACCCAATTAAATTTTCAATACCGAATAGAAATAATTATGAGGTGTTTATTCCTTCGTTGTTTTCATAAAGAAATAGAGGAATAGTGCACCTGCGAGGAAGAGGGGTATTGAGAAACTTAAGATGACGCCAAAGATGCCCATCGAAGCTGTAATGGCTATCAAATATGTGGCAGGAATGCCTATTATCACATAACACACAAGGGCAATCCAGAGCATCGGCATCACGTTAGAAGTGCCACGAAGTGCGTTGGCAAAGTTGATTTGTGTGGCATCGCCAAGTTGGTATAGCACCAGTGGCACTATGAGTGTTGAGGCTGTGGTGATAACGAGGGGATCGGAGGTGAATGCTCCTATGAGTGTTTTGCCAAAGATGATGAATGTAAGCGACGACATGGTGGCAAGAAGTAGCATGATATGATAGCCAGCAAATGCTATGCGACGCATCTCAACGCGGTCGTTAAGTCCGGCTGCGTTGGCTACCAACACCGATACACTTGCTCCCATGCTATAATAGATGCAGAAACCGAGTGTGCCCACGATTACCACGATTTGATATGATGCTAATTCGATTGCACCCAACCACCCTGCTACTACTGCTGCAAAGGCAAATGAACCCGATTCGAGGGTGAATTGTAATGCGATGGGGAGTGAGGTGCGTGTGATATGTTTTAGTTGCTTAAAACATAGTTTGCTCTTCGCAAATCCTTGTCGATATTCGCTATATTTCTTTGCACAAATGAATATTGCAATGATTGCTGTGGGGCAAAGAACGCGTGCAATGAGTGTGCTTACTCCCGCTCCTGTTAGACCCAATTCGGGGCACCCGAAGTTTCCATATATTAGCAACCAGTTGCCTATAATGTTCACTACATTAGAGATGAGAATAATCCACATAGGCATTCGAGAGTTGCCTATGGCGTAGGACCATTGGGCAAAGGCATTAAATATCGCAGTAGGGATTAATCCAGCCAAGAATAGCAAGAAATAAGGGCGAATGAGAGGTAGCAGTTCTTGGGGTTGATTCATTTGGTCTACGTTGACATAAAACATGAGCATTATGCCAGTAATGAGAATCGAAAAGATGAGATTAAGGAGTATACCGTTGCGCAGTGTGCTACCAATTTTATGTGTGTCGGATTGTGTGAATAATGCTCCTATAATGGGTGTGAGACCATAAGAAAAACCCATGCAAGCAAAATTTGCAGTATAGTTTAGGTTGTTGACAAACGATGCCGATGCCAATGCCTCGGTAGAATACCTTCCCACCATAATAGTGTCGGCAAATCCTACGATAATCGACCCCAACTGCCCTATCAGTATAGGTACGCCAAGTGATATTATCGATTGATAGTTTGTCTTATATTTTAGCCAAAAATTGCTCATTATTGTGATTAAAAACCCGGCAAGGAGATCAAGCCGGGTTTTAATTATAGTGTTATAATTTTGTTTAATTATCGGCGGTCACCAAGGAATCTCAACAAGTAGATAAAGAGGTTGATGAAGTCGAGATATAGACTCAAAGCACCGATTGTAGCAAGGCGTCCGTCGGTAGCATTTGGCATTGTAAGTGCCATTTGTTTGATTTTTTGAGTATCCCATGCTGTGAGACCAATAAAAATCAACACACCTGCACCAGAGATAATCCAATACATGGTTTCGCTCGCCATGAAGATGTTTACAATTGAGCAGATGATAAGACCGATGAGAGCCATTACTAAAATTGAACCAAATTTAGAGAGGTCACTTTTAGTAAAGTAACCATAGATGCTCATTGCACCAAATGTTGCTGCAGTGATGAAGAATGTGCTTGCAATTGACTCTCCTGTGTAAATCAAGAAGATAGGAGCAAGGCTCAATCCGTTGACAATGGCAAAGAGGAAGAATAGTGCCGTAGCCATGGCCGAACTGAGTTTGTTGATTGCACCCGAGATTGCAATAACGAGGAGCACCTCAACGCCCATCAACACCCAGATGCCCCAAGAATTGGCAAGAAGTGTGTTGAGAAACATATCACTACCAGCTGCCCACATTGACACAAATCCAGTAACGAGCAATGCAAGGAACATTTTCATGTATACTTGCTTCATTACTGCGCTCATGGTTTGAGCGATTGATTGTTCAGAGCGGAAATATTGTCCGCTGTTTTGGAAAAAATTTTGTTCCATAATTTTAGATTTATAATTATAATAGGTTAAAGGTATTACATACGTTCAGGAACGTTGATGCCGAGAAGGCTCATGCCTGTTTTGATAACTTGCGAAGTGCAGTCAGAGAGTGTGAGACGCAATGAGCGTACAGCTTCGTTTTCTTCGCGAAGAATTGAGTAGTCGTGGTAGAATTGGTTGTATTCTTTCACGAGGTCATATACATAGTTGGCAATAACAGCTGGGCTGTAGTTGCGACCAGCTTCGTTAACCACTGCAGGGAAATCTGCAAGACGTTGGATAAGTGCGATTTCCTTTTCGTTAGGCTCAACTGCTGAGTAATCGCCAATCACGAAACTAGCATCGGCAGCCTTACGCATTACTGAGCGAATACGTGCGTGAGTGTATTGAATGAATGGGCCTGTATTACCATTGAAGTCGATAGATTCTTTAGGATTGAATGTCATGTTCTTGCGAGGATCAACTTTCAAGAGGAAGTATTTCAACGCGCCAAGACCTACCATTTCGGTGATAGCGTCAGCTTCTTCGGCTGTGCAGTCATCAAGTTTACCAAGTTCGCGTGACACTTCACGAGCAGTGTTAACCATTTCGTCCATAAGATCGTCGGCGTCAACAACTGTTCCTTCGCGACTCTTCATCTTACCTTCTGGAAGTTCGACCATGCCGTAAGAGAAGTGAACGAGGTCTTTACCCCATTTGAAACCGAGTTTGTCGAGAAGCAATGACAATACTTGGAAGTGGTAGTTTTGCTCGTTACCCACAACATAAATCATCTTGTCGATAGGATAGTCTTGGTAACGGAGTTTTGCAGTACCAATATCTTGAGTCATATAAACTGAAGTGCCATCGCTACGGAGGAGGAGTTTGTGGTCAAGACCATCATTGGTCAAGTCGGCCCACACCGAGTTGTCCTCTTTGCGATACATGATGCCTTTTTCAAGACCTTCAAGCACTTTCTCTTTACCTTCGAGGTAAGTGTCGCTTTCGTAATAAATTTTGTCGAAATCAACGCCCATACGCTTGTATGTTTCGTCAAAACCAGCATATACCCATGAGTTCATCATCTCCCAAAGAGAACGAATTTCAGGGTCTTTTTGTTCCCAACGACGAAGCATTTCGCGAGCCTCTTGCATCAAAGGAGATGCTTTTTCGGCATCTTCTTGTGAGAGGTTTTGAGTCTCCATCAACTCCTTCACTTCAGCCTTGTAGTGTTTGTCAAACAATACATAGAAGTCGCCAATGAGGTGGTCGCCCTTCTTACCAGCTTTTTCAGGAGTGAGACCTTCGCCCCATTTTTGCCAAGCGAGCATAGATTTGCAGATGTGGATACCACGGTCGTTGACGATATTTGTTTTCACCACTTTGTAGCCACAAGCTTTAAGGATTTCAGAGATACTGAAACCGAGAAGGTTGTTGCGCACGTGTCCGAGGTGGAGAGGTTTGTTAGTGTTGGGAGAAGAGTATTCAACCATCACTAGTTGGCTCTCGTCGGTAACAGGAGTGATACCATATTTTTCAGTCGCTACAATATCGGCGATAACCGAGTTCCAAAAAGTAGGCTCGATTACGATATTTAGGAAGCCTTTAACTACGTTGAAACGATTAACGGCAGGTTCGTTTTTAACCAACCACTCCCCTATCTCAGCACCAACAGCTTCGGGCGATTTGCGAGCAGCCTTAACCCAAGGGAATACCACGATAGTGAGGTTGCCTTCAAACTCTTTTTTTGTTGTTTGAGGCACGATAGAAGAAGCCTCAACATCTACGTCGTAAAGCTCTTTCACAGCCTTAGCGATAGCTTGCGATATAATGTTATCGATTGACATAATTTTCCTAATTTAGTTATTAATGATGCAAAGTTACTAAAAATCACATAAAAAAGCGCGTTTTTCTTTGTTAAAATGAGTAAGAGCAGAGATGTAGAGGAAAAATGGCGAGTTTTGGGTGATTGTGTTGAAAAGTTTGTTATATTTGCAAAAAATACTAATAACTAATCATACTAATCCTAAAATTTCATGAGAACGAAAAGATTGTTGCGTGCTGCCATAGCGATATTGGCAGGTAGTTTTGTTGCAACTGGTTGTATCGATGAAAATTATGATTTGTCGAACGTTGATACAACAGCTGAGTTACAAATAAAGGATCTTGTATTGCCTCTCAATATTGATGAGATTGCAATGCATGAGATTATTCCGATTGGAGACACTAGTCTTATTCAAGTGATTAATGGCGAATATGTGTTAATTGATTCGGGTACATATGAGTCGAACGAAATTATTGTGCCAGCAATAGTGGCAAAGGCTCCACGAATAGCCCCTATTAATTCACAAATAAAATTGATTGGTAATGATAAATCGTTAAAGGATTATCCCAATGTTCCAGAAATTCCCAATGCACTATCTTTCCCTTTGCGATATAACATAGGTAAGCAAATGAGTAGGTTCGCTTATCAAGAAGGAAATGTAAGTGATTTCATTGTTTCGGTTGATAAGATTTTTGCTAATTTTGATATTACTATAGATTTGTTTGTTGATGGATTGCAGAATTCCATCAATTCATTTACAATGGAAGACCTTAGGATTCAATTACCCAAAGGTTTAACAGGTGAACCTAATATGGGAATCTATGACCCAGAAACAGGTGTTGTTACTATTGGAAGTAAAAAGGTTGAAGGAATTACATCTCAATTCAAAATGTCAGTGACAGAAGTGGATATAGCTCAAGCTGGCGCAATTTTTGAGAATCATTCTTTTTCATTGATTGATTCACTTGGAATTAGTGCGGGGCAAATATTAGTTGAAGAAGAAGATGCAATAGACCTTCAATCTCTTATGCAAAAACAAGTAGCTGATTTTAGGATTCAATTTGCTATGGAGGATATGTGTATTGAAGCGTTAGCTGGTGTAATTCAATATTCAATTGATGGGCTAAATATTGCTGATATTCCAATTACAGGAATACCAACGATACTTAGTCAAGATTCAACGAATCTTTTATTAGAAAATCCTCAAATATATATTGATTTTAGTAATCCTTTGGGTGCAAATTTTGGACTATATGCCCAAACTGGATTAACATTGACAGCTATGCGTGAAGGTTATCCAGATAAAGTTTGTTCGGTTGAAACATTTAAATTAGCATGTCCAGGATGTATAGGTTGTCAATTTTGCTTGTCTCCAATAGATCCTGGAACAGGTAATTATTGGGGTAAATTTATTAATGCACAGCATATTTCTTTCCCAGGATTATCAGAAATCCTTTCAGGCAATGGATTGCCTGAAGCAATTGGAATTAGGTTAGATAATCCTTGTATTCCAAAAACTCATGTCAAAGGATTTCCTATAGGTGTTAATATGGGACGAATGAAAGGAAGTTATACAATCTTTGCTCCTCTTCAACTCAAAGAAGGTTCGCAAATAGTGTATTCAGGCACTGAAAAAGGATGGTGGACAGAAGATATGGATAATCTTTCAATCAAATATCTTCAAATTGATGCATTGATAACAAATAATCTTCCAGTAGATGTGGAAATAACAGGTTACCCTATCGACCGAGAAGGAAATAAAATTGAAGATGTTACAATTGAAGGATTTCACTTGGAAACAGGTGTGGAAGGTTCTCCATTGCATATCGAAATGGCGGGTAAGATTGAACATCTTGATGGTATAACCTTTGTAGCAAAGGCAAAGGCTTTGGGTGAATCGTTGAAACCAGAAGAACATATCATTATCAAGAATCTAAAAGTGAAAGTATCGGGAAGTTATATTTCTGAGTTATAAACCATTAAAAGATTGTAAATCATGAACAAATATATAAAAGTAGCGCTACTTTCAACCGCAGCAATAATGTCGCTTAGCGCAGTGGCACAAAATACCAATTCGGCATATTTTACCGAGGGTTATACGCATCGCTATCAACTCAACCCTGTTTATGGAAATGATAAAAACTTTATTTCAATTCCTATAGTTGGTAACGCGAATACGGCAATGCGTGGAACGATAGGGATAGAAAATCTATTCTATAACGTAGATGGTCAAACTACCACCTTCATGAACCCAGCCGTTGATGCATCAACATTTCTTAATGGAATTAATGACATGAGTCGTTTGGCATTAGATGCAAATATCAATTTGATGAGTGCGGGATTTAAAGCATTCGGTGGTTACAATACAGTAAGTATTAATGCAAGAGGAAATATGAACTCACGCATTCCAAAAACACTATTCTCATTCCTCAAAGAGGGTATAGAAAATAAGACTTACAGTATATCAGATTTTGATGTTCACACCGATTTTTATGGAGAGATTGCTCTAGGTCACTCTCGTCAATTAGATGAAAAATGGCGTATTGGTGGTACTTTGAAGTTTATTTTAGGTGGTGCTAATATTGATGCACGATTTAATAAAGCAGAATTGACACTTGGCGAAGATGCTTGGAGTGCAGTAACTAATGCCGAGGTACAAGCGAGTGTTAATGGTTTGAATTATACTACCGACATCAACGAAGCAACAGGTAATGAGTATGTAAGTGGTATGGAAATAGATGGATTTGGGTTAAATGGTTTTGGTTTGGCAATTGATTTAGGTGCAGAGTTTAAACCTAATAGATACTGGTCAATTAGTGCATCATTACTTGATTTTGGTTATGTGAAATGGAATAACAACATGGTGGCATCGACAGGTGGAGATAAATCGTTCACAACTGAGACATATAATTTTAGTTTGAATGAAAAAGACGA
The DNA here is from genome assembly GCA_017559355.1 of Muribaculaceae bacterium. Lineage (GTDB taxonomy): Bacteria > Bacteroidota > Bacteroidia > Bacteroidales > Muribaculaceae > RGIG4079. The sequence continues at coordinate 681 of JAFYSL010000004.1, read as the reverse complement.
ACACTATATTAGTGACGAGATGGACGCTATGATTGATGATATTTCAACTCTTTATGAACTCCAAGATGAAGGTAATGTAGGTTCTCGTAGCACAATGCTTGGTGCAACGCTTAATATTGGAGCAGAGTTTGTATTGCCTACCTACGATAGATTGAAATTTGGATTGCTCAACTCTACTCGCATTCAAGGTGATTATTCTTGGACTGAGTTCCGTTTATCAGCTAATATCAATCCAGTAGAACCTCTTGCTCTTGCAGCAAATGTGGGTGTTGGAACTTATGGATGGTCGTTTGGATGGTTGGCAAATGTGAATGTAACAGGGTTCAATTTATTTGTTGGTATGGACCACACACCTGGACGCCTTGCAAAACAAGGTATTCCATTGTCGTCAAATGCAAGCGTAAATCTTGGGGTTAATATTCCATTCTAATAGATAGTGAATTACTATAAATATTTAGGGGAGACTCACAAGAGTCTCCCCTATTTCGTATAACTTATTTTGTTTCAAATTATTGGTGTCCGATAAAAATCAAAATGGGTATAAATAGGTGTCTCAATCGCAGATTTAATGCGGTTGAGATTCTTTTTTGCGATTTACAAGCCCCCCTAATCAAAAAGAGTCAGTTGTGGCGGTGGATTTTCATCCAAAATCCTCATATTCTCCCAATCTTTTTCTTGATT
>JAFYSL010000003.1 GCA_017559355.1 Muribaculaceae bacterium | reverse complement strand
TTTGCCAATATTACAAGAGAGTGAACGATTTATCGAAAATAATAAAAATATAATTTTGGATCAAGCGCTTGAAGGTGTCGAAGATGCCACCGAACGAGAATATATACTAAAAATGATTTCAAATTAATTAAAACATGGTAAAATGAAAACGATTAGAAGTATTTTAGTTTTAACAATGATGGCGATTACATCAGTGTGTTTATCGGCGCAAAAACAAATAAATGATGTGCTGAAAAAGATTGAGATGGAAAAGAATGTTCATGTTACTTACATTGAAAAACGTGACACAAAATCAAAAAAGGTATATATAAAGTCAAAAGTTATATCTTTTCAAGATGAAAAATTCGCAGAGGAATTAATTAAAGCAATCGAGGCATCTAGAGAAAATTCAGTGTCGTTTGAGTCTATAAATGAACGAATGCGTAAAATATTATTTGCTAGCGAGAATAATACAGATATATACGAAATTTTGTTTCAAGAGAAAACATTCAAAAAGGAACTAAAATATAAGAAACCAAGATATAAATACTCTATTACGATAAGGAAAGTGGGTTTTAAGGCTTGTAATGGAAGTTTCCCCGAATGGGAATAAGATGAACATAATTGAAAAAACAGAGAAAGGAGTGTAAAATAATATTGCACTCCTTTTTGTGTGTATTCTATATTTAGAATAAATAATGTCGAATAATGTTCTAGAATATTTGTGTTATGAAAATTTTGTTTTAATTTTGTTATGATAAATATAAAATTAATTGGCATGAAAATGATTAAGCGATTAATAGCTATTGTTGTGTTTTTGTTTGCTATGATAGGAGCTGCTTCGGCTCAAGTGGGTTTTGGCGTAAAAGTAGGAGCAAAAATTAATGATTTGAGATTTGAAGAGGTTTATTATGAAGATACATATAATCCAGGATTTACTTGTGGGTTGATGATGGAGTATATGTTTCCATCTACTAATATTGGAATTGATGCGTCAATTATGTATTTTAATGTCCAAACTGAATTTTTAGAAGGCATGGATAGTCCTAATCAAGTATCTAGAGCAAATTATAGAACCCATTTTATAGAATTGCCAATCAATTTCAAATGGAAAATAGGATTGCCAGTTGCAAAGAATATTGTAACACCATTTTTAACTACAGGTCCAGGCTTTTCAATAATAGGAGGTGAGCGACAAGTTGCAGTTAATAATATTAGGTGTAAAAGTGTTACGATTGATTGGAACTTTGGATTAGGAGTTGAATTGTTTAAAAAGGTACAAATTGGTGTAAACTATGGCTTGGGATTGACAAATGCATTTCAAACATTTGGTTATAAAGGTCGTTGGACAGATTTGCCATGCAAAAAAAATAGTTGGACTATCACGGCTGCTTACATCTTCTAATTAGAAAATGATTACATATACAATTGCTTGACTAAAAGGATTAATGTTTTCAATAGTCGAGCATATTTTTGTATGTACAATTTGAGATTGGTTATGAGAAAATTAGCGATAAATATTTTTATTATGTGTGTAGCGATGGTGTGTAATGCACAATCGCAGTGTGATAGTGTTGATGTGGCACGAGTGAAAGCATCTGTTGAGGTTTTGATGCGTGATTATCCACAAGCAACGCTGCAAGACGTATATAAAAGTTGTTTCCAAGATTATTTTGGGGTGGCACATTTGTTGGGTAGCCGTGAGCAAGTATATAATTATATATGTAAGGAACTTGAGGCTGATGATTATGTAGCGGGTAGTAGATATTATGAAAAATGTGGTTGGAATGTTAATCACTATCGTGTGTATCTTAATGCAATCAAAGAAGGTTACATAACGGCAGACATTCTCGCAGATGCTTTTATGGCAAGTGCGCCCGAAGAAGCTCCACAAGTGACAGAACAGTGGGTTAATCAATGGCAAGTAATTGAGAAAATAGTGAGAGAATGTTATCCTGACTTATATAATCTTGATGTCGATTCAAATGCAATAAGTGAAATGTTAAGCCAAGGAAAATATGTGATGCACCATAGTCGACGATTTAATGCAGCATATCATCCTCATTATCGCATTATCCGTCGAGATATATTTGAAAGAGAAATCTTGCCAAAATTGCCACAATGATTATTTGTGGTTGATATGAAATAACAAACGGCTGTCGTAAGTGCGACAGCCGTTTTATTTATAGATTGAAAAGTGATTACTTATTCAATGCGCATGATTTGCATTTTTCTGAAATTTCAACGAAGAAGTCGTTGCCTTTGTCATCAACGAGGATGAATGCGGGGAAGTCTTCAACTTCGATTTTCCAGATTGCTTCCATGCCGAGTTCGGGATATTCCATACATTCGATTTTCTTGATGCTGTTTTGAGCAAGTACAGCAGCAGGACCACCGATACTACCGAGGTAGAAACCACCATGTTTGTGGCATGCGTCGGTAACTTGTTTGCTACGGTTACCTTTGGCAATCATAATCATAGAACCACCAGCTGCTTGGAATTGGTCAACATAAGAGTCCATACGACCAGCGGTTGTAGGACCGAATGATCCTGAAGGCATGCCTTCTGGAGTTTTAGCAGGACCAGCGTAATAAATAGGGTGGTCTTTGAGATATTGAGGCATTTCTTCGCCACGATCAAGGCGTTCTTTGATTTTTGCGTGAGCGATATCGCGACCTACGATGATTGTACCTTTCAACGAAAGACGTGTAGATACTGGATACTTGCTCAATTCAGCAAGTATTTCAGGCATTGGACGGTTGAGGTCGATGTTAACTACTTCGCCTTCGCCAGCTTTGCGATATGATTCAGGAATGAGTTCGCCTGGGTTGCTGTCGAGTTTTTCAATCCAAAGACCGTCTTTGTTGATTTTTGCTTTCACATTGCGGTCGGCAGAGCATGATACACCAAGACCAACTGGGCAAGATGCACCGTGGCGTGGAAGACGAATTACGCGAATGTCGTGAGCGAAGTATTTGCCACCAAATTGTGCGCCGAGACCAATTTTGTGAGTTTCTTCGAGAAGTTGTTTTTCGAGTTCGATATCACGGAAAGCATGACCGAGTTCGTTACCTTCAGTTGGTAGATCATCGTAATATTTTACTGATGCTTTCTTCACTGTAGCAAGGTTCATTTCAGCAGAAGTACCACCGATAACAAATGCAATGTGATAAGGAGGACATGCAGCAGTACCTAATGATTTCATTTTGTCAACCAAGAATGGGATAAGAGTCTTAGGATTGATAAGAGCTTTAGTTTCTTGGTAGAGATATGTTTTGTTGGCAGATCCACCACCTTTTGCAACGAAAAGGAAGTTGTATTCGTTGCCGTCGCAAGCATGTAGGTCGATTTGAGCTGGTAGGTTGCAACCAGTGTTCACTTCGTCATACATGTTGAGAGGAGCGTTTTGTGAATAGCGAAGGTTGTCTTCTGTATAAGTGAGGTATACACCTTTAGAAAGACGTTCTTCGTCGCCGCCACCAGTGAAAACGTTTTGACCTTTGCTACCGTGGATAATCGCAGTACCAGTATCCTGGCAGAAAGGAAGTTGACCTTTAGCTGCTACTTCGGCATTGCGAAGCATTGTAAGAGCAACGAATTTATCATTTTCGCTTGCTTCGGGGTCATTGAGGATTTTAGCTACCATAGCGTTGTGTTCGCGACGAAGCATAAATGCATTGTCGTGAGTTGCTTGACGAGCAAGAATAGTCAAGGCTTCTGGGTCAACAACGAGCATTTCGTTACCACCCCAGTTTTCTACTTTAACGTAGTCAGAAGTTAAATGATAATACTCAGTAGTGTCCTTTGCATGTGGGAACATCTCCTGATATTTAAATGGTTTGTTTGCCATAATTATATAAATTTATTGAGTTTGTTTCAGTTTCTTGCAAAGTTAATATTTAATCACAAAAGAATGAAATTAATCTCTAAGATTTTCAAATCTAGGTGAAGATTATCGTTTAAAAGGGATGTAAAAAGAATTTATTTGCGGGTTAATTTAAGGGTATTGCCGTTTTCATTAATTGTTAGTGTGTTCTCTTCGCATTTAATGATTTTCCATTCTGTTTTAGAAATACTTGATTTTAGTGATGATTTAAATTTGCGTCGCATCATCTTAATCAGATATGGTTTATATGAATTTATTATAGATTGCATTTCGGAATCGGAACATATAAGATCGACATCTTTTTCAGAGAGGTCAACGTTTAACTGAGACTGATTAGACGTTATAGATATGATATTGTCTTTTTTTGTCCAAGTGAAAGGACAAGACCCTTTTATTATTAATTTAAGATAGAACTCTTTATCAACAGCCCCTTCGACATTCCCATAAAAAAATACTTCTCCCGAAAAATCGGCATTGAAAGTATAGTCATAATTGATAATGCCTTTCATTGAATCCTTGGGATTATCACTAGCGTGAGACGTTTTCCCACTCCAAGAACCAATAATATTGGTGTTTTGTGAAAAGACGTTGAACGAAAACAACGATATGAGTAATATTGATAAAATTGAGATTGTTTTTTTCATGATTATACGATTTTAATAAACTATTTACGCAAAGATAGACCAAAAAAGTAAACTTGTGGGTACATTTGTTTGTTTAATTTAATAAAAATTGCGAATTTTGCAGTCTAATTTTGTGATTCTAAATAATTAAACATTAAAAAAGTAAATTTATGAAGAAATTCTACTCATTTTTTGCACTCCTTTTGATATGTGCATTTGTTGCTAATGCTGCAAAAATCCCTAGTGGAACAAAATTGTATCTTACCCCTAACTCAAACTGGAAAACTGACAATGCTCGTTATGCTGCGTATTTTTTTGGTGATGGCGATGCATGGGGTTCAATGACTGCAGTTAGTGGTGAAAAAGATTTATATGAAGTTACTACTCCTGGAACAGGCAAAAACTTTACAAATGTGATTTTCTGCCGTATGAATCCATCTGCATCAGCTAATAACTGGAATAACAAATGGAACCAAACTGCCGACTTGGTTTATGATGGTGTAAACAATCACTATACTGTAAAAGCTGGTACATGGGATAAAGGTGGCGGTACATGGAGTTTCTATGGAGTTGCTGAAGAACTCGTACTTGGTGTGTCTTGGGCTCCTGAAGTAGTATATCCTGGCGATATTGTAACTATCACTGCTTCTGTAACTGGTAATCCTGAAGGTTCAGAAATTCAAATCACAATCGATGGCCAAACAACTACAGGCACTACTGCACAATGGACAGCAGGTGTAGCTGGTGACTACAACGTGAAAGTTGCTTGCGTAAAAGGTTCTGAAGAATTGGGTAGCGTCGAAGAAACAATCAAAGTTACTGAAATTACAAGCGAATGGGGTGTATATTTGAAAAAATCATCAACTACATGGACTTCAGTAAATGTTTATGCATGGGACGAATTTGGTACACCTGCTGGTGCATGGCCTGGAACAGTCGCTGGTGAAATCGAAGTTGATGGCGATATGTATTACTATCACATTTTCCGTAATGTAACTTCTATTGGTGTAATCTTTGGAAATGGCGAAGAACAAACAGTGGATATCACAGATGTTACAGAAAATTCATTCTATGCCTTGGATTCAAAAAATGCAGAAGGTAAATGGACTGTAATAAAACTCACAGTTACAGGCATTGAAGGTGTAGAATATGAAGAAGCTGTAGCTCCTGTATACTACAATCTCCAAGGTATTGAAGTTGCTAACCCACAAAATGGCATCTTCATCAAAAAACAAGGTAACAAAGTGAGCAAAGTTGCTCTTTAATAAATACTTAAGGTATAATGGGGTTGTTTTAGTAAAAAATACACAGCCCCATTTTGGTTGTAAGATATAGAAATTTAATTAACAAACATATTAATAATTTAAATCTAAAAAACTTATGAAATTAAATTTTCGCAAAGTTTTAGCTGTAGTAGTAGCTATGGTTGTTGCGATTGGAGTGTCGGCTCAATCGCTTTACATTTTCGGTTCTTTCAATGGTTGGGATCCTGCTAACTCAATTGAGATGTGGCAAGAAAATGGTGTTTATGTGGTGGAAGACATCGAATTCGGTGCAGGTGGAAACTTTGGTCTTGCAACAATTCAATCAAGCAACTGGGATGAAGTGAACGCAAATCGTTATGGTTTTGAAGTAGACAATGCAAAAGCTGTAGAAGGTCAAGCAATGCCAATTGTAAATGGTGCTGGTGCAATTCAAGTTCCAGGTGCTGGAATTTACAATATTTATGTAAATCTTTCAGCAATGACCGTAACAATTAAAAAGGCTGGTGAAGTGGTAATTGAAACTCCAGCTCAACTTTATGCTGTAGGAAACTTGTCGGCTGGTAATTGGGATCCTGCAACAGCAGTTGAATTAACAAAAGATGGCAATCGTTTCTATGGTGAGGTAACATTTACAGGTGCTGGTGATGGTTACTCATACTTCGCTCTTTCGGCTGGAAAAGGTGATTGGACAGCAGTAAACGCTAGCCGTTTTGCTCCTGTTGCAGGTGAAGTCGCATTCAACCTTAATGAAAAAGTTGAGTTTGATAGAGGCGAAGCTGCATTCAAAGTTGCAGCTGAAGGAACTTGTATCATTAATGTTGATTTTGATAGTATGACAGTGTGGGTTTCAAGCGAATCTACTGGTGATGAAAATGGTTCAGAGGAAAACGCTAAGCCTCTTTATATTTTCGGCTCTTTCAATGATTGGGATCCAGCTAATTCATTTGAGATGTGGCAAGAAAATGGTGTTTATGTAATGGAAGATTTAGAATTTAGTGTTGGAGGAGGCTTTGGTCTTGCAACTATTCAATCAAGCGACTGGGAGGCGATAAATGCTAACCGTTATGGTTTTGAAGAAGATAATGCAATGGCTGTAGAAGGTCAAGCAATGTCAATTGTAAATGGTGCTGGTGCAATTCAAGTTCCAGGTGCTGGAATTTACAATATTTATGTAGATCTTTCGGCAATGACTGTAACAATTATAAAAGCAGGAGAAGTAGTAATCGAAACTCCTAATCAACTTTATGTGGTTGGTACCTTATCAGTTGGTTCATGGGAACCTACAACTGCAGTAGAATTGACAAAAGAAGGTAATATTTTCTGTGGTGAAGTTACATTTGCAGGTGCAGGTGATGGATATTCTTACTTTGCGATTTCTAGTGGAAGTGGAGATTGGGAATCAGTAAATGCTGGTCGTTTTGCTCCTGCCACAGGTGAAGTTGCATTCAACCTTGATGAAAAAGTTGAGTTTGTTAGAGGCGAAGCTGCATTCAAAGTTGCAGCCGAAGGTACATACTATATCAATGTAGATTTTGATAACATGACAGTGTGGGTATCAAATGAAGCAGCTGGAGTAGAAACTATCGAAATGGAAACTGTTGCTCCTATTTATTACAATCTTCAAGGTGTTGAAGTTGCTAACCCTCAAAACGGTCTTTACATCGTTAAACAAGGCAACAAAGTTTCAAAACAACTCATTAAATAAAATTGAAACAGTATGGACTCGGTGAGCCGAGTTTAATATAAAGACAAAGGCGATTCATATGAATCGCCTTTTGTTTTTGAACAAAAAGAGCGAGTAGTAGTTATTATATAATGATGTTGCGATGTGACAAAATGGCAATGTGTGTGGCATGAAATAAAATTTGGCACGGAATATGCTAATTTATGAGCAAAACGAAAATAATAATAACAAAATAAATAACTTAAAATTTACTATTATGAACATTAAACCATTGGCCGACAGAGTGCTCGTTAATCCTTGCCCTGCCGAAGAAGTAACAGTTGCAGGTATCATTATTCCTGATTCAGCAAAAGAAAAACCTTTGAAAGGTGTTGTTCTTGCTGCTGGTAATGGTACAAAAGATGAAGAAATGGTGGTGAAAGAGGGTGATACAGTGCTTTATGGTAAATATGCAGGTACTGAAATTGATGTTGATGGTAATAAATACCTTATTATGCGCCAAAATGACATCTTGGCTATCATTACTGAATAATTAAACCCAACTAAACAAAAATAAGAAATCATGGCAAAAGAAATTAAATTTGATATCAAAGCTCGCGAAGAGCTTAAAAAAGGCGTTGATGCACTTGCTGATGCTGTAAAAGTAACACTCGGTCCAAAAGGTCGCAACGTTATTATTGAAAAGAAATTTGGTGTTCCTCACATCACTAAAGATGGTGTATCGGTAGCTCGCGAAGTTGAACTTGAAGACGCATTCCAAAACATGGGTGCTCAACTCGTAAAAGAAGTTGCTTCTAAAACAGGTGATGATGCAGGTGATGGTACAACTACTGCTACTGTTCTTGCTCAATCAATCATCAACGTAGGTCTTAAAAACGTTGCTGCTGGAGCAAATCCAATGGATATCAAACGTGGTATCGATAAAGCTGTTGCAGTAGTTGTTGAAAACATCAAGGCTATGGCTCAAGAAGTAGGTGATGACTTCAAGAAAATTGAAGATGTTGCTCGCATCTCGGCTAACAACGATGAAGCTATCGGTAGCCTTATCGCTGAAGCTATGAAGAAAGTGAAAAAAGAGGGTGTTATCACAGTTGACGAAGCAAAAGGTACTGAAACAACTGTTGACATCGTAGAGGGTATGCAATTCGACCGTGGTTACATCTCTCCATATTTCGTAACAAATACTGAAAAGATGGAGTGTGAAATGGAATCACCATATATCCTCATCTTCGACAAGAAAATCTCTAACCTCAAAGATATGCTTCCTATTCTCGAAGCAACAGCACAAAGTGGTCGTCCATTGTTGATTGTTGCCGAAGATGTTGATCAAGAAGCATTGGCTACACTTGTAGTAAACCGTCTCCGTGGTTCATTGAAGATTTGTGCTGTTAAAGCTCCTGGCTTTGGCGACCGTCGCAAAGAAATGCTCGAAGATATCGCAGTATTGACTGGTGGTATTGTTGTGTCAGAAGAAAAAGGTGTGAAACTTGAAAGCGCAACAATCGAATACCTCGGTCGCGCTGAAAAGGTTACTGTAAACAAAGAAAATACTACTATCGTTAATGGTAACGGTGCAACAGAAGCAATCGCTTCACGAGTAGCTCAAATCAAAGCACAAATCGAACAAACTTCAAGTGACTACGATCGCGAAAAACTTCAAGAACGTCTTGCAAAACTCGCTGGTGGTGTAGCAGTTCTTCACATTGGTGCTCCAAGTGAAGTGGAAATGAAAGAAAAGAAAGACCGTGTTGATGACGCATTGAGCGCAACTCGTGCTGCTATCGCTGAAGGTATTGTTCCTGGTGGTGGTGTTGCTTATATCCGTTGCGTTGCTAAACTTGAAGACCTCAAAGGTGAAAACGATGACGAAACAACTGGTATTCAAATCGTGAAACGTGCTATCGAAGAACCACTTCGCCAAATCGTTGCTAATGCAGGTGTTGAAGGTGCAGTAGTAGTGCAAAAAGTTAAAGAGGGTGAAGGTGACTTTGGTTACAATGCTCGTAAAGGCGTTTATGAAAACCTTCTCGCAGCAGGTGTTATCGACCCAGCTAAAGTAACTCGCGTAGCTCTCGAAAATGCAGCTTCAATTGCAGGTATGTTCCTCACAACTGAATGTGTAATTGCAGAAAAGAAAGAGGAAGCACCAGCTGCTCCAATGCAACCAGGAATGGGTGGCATGGGCGGTATGATGTAATCAACGCTTAAAATAACACAATATAAAATCCTCGCTGAAGAAATCGGCGAGGATTTTTTTATTCTTTGAACAAAATACAGTGAGTAGTTGTTTTAGTGGTGTAAATAGCAGAAGAAAGTTTTTTCATAAGTAAGTATGTATTGGTTAACAGCCCACTCGTGAGAGCAGGCTGTTGATTTTTGTGTAAAACGAATTTGTAATTGTTGTGTGATTGCGATTGTTTCGTTATTTTTGCATAATATAAAATCAAACACTATGGACCATATAAAAAATCGTATTGAGACTTTGCGTGAGGAGTTAAATCGTCATAATTACAATTACTATGTGTTGAATTCATCACAGATTAGTGATAAGGATTTTGATATGCTCATGAAAGAACTTGAGCTATTAGAGCGAAATTTTCCTCAATATGACGATTCGCTGTCGCCTACGCATCGAGTGGGTAGCGATTTGACAAAGGGTTTTGAACAAGTGGCACATATTCATCCTATGTTGTCGTTGGGTAATACTTATTCGGTTTCGGAAGTTGACGACTTTATGCGTCGCACTCGCCAACAGTTGATGGGTGAGAAATTCTCAATCGTAGGGGAAATGAAGTTTGATGGTACAAGTATTTCGCTCATCTATGAAAATGGTCGCTTGGTGCGTGCTGTAACTCGTGGTGATGGAGAGAAGGGTGATGTAGTAACTGATAATATTAAAACAATTCGCAGTATTCCTTTGCTACTTGCGGGAGAGGGGTATCCTGAAATGTTTGAAATTCGTGGAGAAATCGTGTTGCCATGGGGTGCCTTTGACCGATTGAACGAAGAACGTGCTAAAAATGGAGAGCCATTGTTTGCTAATCCTCGCAATGCTGCATCGGGAACATTAAAGATGCAAAACTCGGCAGAGGTGGCACGTCGTGGCCTTGATGCATATTTTTATTATATGCTTGGCGAAAATTTACCATGTGACAACCATTATGATAATATGGTAAAGGCTCGTGAGTGGGGATTTAAAGTGTCGGACGTGATGACTCGCCTCGAAACAATAGAGCAAGTTGATGAGTTTATCAATCATTGGGACGAAGCGCGTAAAGAGTTGCCCGTAGCGACCGACGGACTTGTGTTTAAGGTGAATTCACTACGTCAACAACTTAATCTTGGCTTTACTGCTAAATCTCCGAGATGGGCTATTGCATATAAGTTTCAAACCGAAAGAGGGTTGACACAGTTGAGATATGTATCGTTTGAGGTAGGTCGTACGGGCGTTATTACCCCTGTGGCAAATCTTGAACCAGTGCAACTATCGGGAACAATCGTGAAGCGTGCGTCGCTTCATAATGAAGATATAATACGCCAACTTGACATTCACGATAATGATATGGTGTATGTAGAGAAAGGTGGCGAAATTATTCCTAAGATCACAGGAGTAGATATTTCTGCTCGTGTCGACGAAACGCAACCTATTGCTTTTGTAACGCATTGCCCAGCATGTGGTACGTTGCTACAACGTGTTGAGGGTGAGGCTGCATGGATTTGCCCTAATAAGTATGCATGTGAACCACAGGTTATTGGTCGCATTGAGCATTTCGTTGGGCGTCGCATGATGAATATAGATGGAATAGGGGAGGAAACTGCCGTATTGATGTTTAATCAAGGATTGATAAAAAATATTGCCGACCTTTATGATTTGAAACATGAACAGCTCGTGGTGCTCGACCGTTTTGCTAATCGTAGCGCTAATCGTATATTGGAAGGACTTGCAGCTTCAAAATCAGTACCATTTGAACGAGTATTGTTTGCCCTCTCAATTCCTTATGTAGGTGAAACTACTGCGAAAAAAATAGTTCGCACAGTTGGTGATATTGATAGATTAATGGCTATGACTGCTGATGAGCTTACTGAGATTGAAGATGTCGGAGTGCGTATTGCCGAAAGTATTATTGAATACTTCTCTGTAGAGGAAAATCGCATAATCGTAAGTAGATTGCGCGAAGCAGGATTGCAATTTGCTATTGCCGAAGATGTTTCCGAAGGTCGAAGCGATAAATTGCAAGGAAAATCAATTGTTATTAGTGGTACATTTACGCATCATTCGCGTGACGAATATAAGGCTCTTATTGAAAAGCATGGTGGTAAAAATGTGGGATCGATTTCAAAGAAAACAGACTATGTGCTTGCAGGCGAAAATATGGGACCTTCAAAACTTGAAAAAGCCAATTCTCTCGGTATTACGATAATCAATGAGGGTCAATTTCTTGAAATGATAGATGAAGAATGAAAAATGTAAAGATAAAATAGGTGATATTTTTCCTCTTCCCTCTTTCCTCTTTCCTCTTTATTTGCTATCTTTGCAGTTTGTTAGGAATATAATATAAACTAAAATATAAAATCATAATTAAAATGCTTACAGCGAAGGAAATACGTGAGTCGTTTAAAGACTTCTTCCGCAGCAAGGAACACCAAATTGTGCCTTCTGCACCTATGGTAATCAAAGATGACCCCACATTGATGTTTACAAATGCGGGCATGAACCAGTTTAAGGATATTATTCTTGGTAATGCCGCGGCGAAGTATAAACGTGTGGCCGATTCACAAAAATGTCTTCGTGTGAGCGGTAAGCACAACGACCTCGAAGAGGTGGGTATGGATACATATCACCACACTATGTTTGAAATGCTCGGGAACTGGTCGTTTGGTGACTATTTCAAGCAAGAAGCTATTGATTGGGCTTGGGAATATCTTGTTGATGTGTTGAAACTTGACCCAAAACGCCTTTATGCTACTGTGTTTGAAGGTTCAAAAGAGGAAAACCTTTCACGCGATGATGAAGCTGCAGCAATTTGGGAAAAACATCTTCCTGCCGACCACATCATCAACGGTAACAAAAAAGATAACTTCTGGGAAATGGGCGATACAGGCCCATGTGGTCCATGTTCTGAAATTCATATTGACCTTCGTAGCGAAGCAGAACGTGCTGAAATCGATGGTCGCGACCTCGTAAACCACGATCACCCACAAGTAATCGAAATTTGGAACCTTGTGTTTATGCAATATAACCGCAAGGCTGATGGTTCGCTCGAATCACTCCCTGCAAAGGTTATCGACACTGGTATGGGTTTTGAACGTCTTTGTATGGCTCTCCAAGGCAAGACTTCAAACTATGATACCGACGTGTTTACTCCACTTATCAGCAAAATTGCCGAGCTTTCAGGTAAAAAATATGGCGAAAACGAAAAGGTTGATATCGCAATGCGTGTTATTGCTGACCACGTGCGTACAATCTCATTCTCTATCGCTGATTCACAACTTCCAAGTAACGCAAAGGCAGGTTATGTGATTCGTCGTATCTTGCGCCGTGCCGTACGTTATGCTTATACATTCCTCGATCAAAAGAGTGCGTTTATGTATCGCCTCATTGATACTCTTATTGAAAGCATGGGTGAGGCATATCCTGAACTTCCAGCTCAACGCGAACTTATCATGAAAGTTATCAAAGAGGAGGAAGATTCATTCTTGCGTACACTTGAAAATGGTATCAAACTTCTTGATGGAGCAATCGAGGCTGCTAAGAAAGCTGGCAAAACTGAAATCTCAGGTAAAGAAGCATTCGTGCTTTATGACACTTATGGTTTCCCTCTTGACTTGACTGAGTTGATTCTCAAAGAAAACAATATGACCCTCGACCAAGCAGGATTTACTACAGAAATGGAAGCGCAAAAGGCTCGTGCTCGTAATGCTGCAGCTGTTGAAGCTACCGACTGGGTAACAGTGCGTGAGGGTGAACAAGAGTTTATTGGTTATGACAATACTCAAACCGAAACACAAATTCTTCGCTACCGTAAGGTAAAACAAAAAAATCAAGAGTTCTACCAAATTGTTCTCTCTACAACACCTTTCTATGCTGAAATGGGTGGTCAAGTAGGTGACAGCGGTAAACTCGTTAATGGCGATGATGTCGTAGAAATCTACGATACAAAACGTGAAAATGGTATGGGTGTTCACTTGTCAAAGAAACTCCCAAAAGATATTGAAGCAACATTTGTGGCTCAAATCAATGAAGATGCACGTTTAGCAACATGTTGCAACCACACTGCAACTCACCTTCTTCACGAAGCGTTGCGCGAAGTACTTGGTACACACGTAGAGCAAAAAGGTTCGTTCGTGTCTCCACAAGTATTGCGTTTCGACTTCTCTCACTTCCAAAAAGTTACTCCTGAAGAACTTTCAAAAGTTGAGAAACTCGCTAACAAGAAAGTGCGTCAAGCAATCGCACGTGACGAACGTCGTAATGTGCCCATCGCTGAAGCTCAAGCAATGGGAGCTATGGCTCTCTTCGGTGAAAAATATGGCGAAGAGGTACGCGTAATCAAATATGGTGATTCGGTAGAACTTTGTGGTGGTACACACGTTGAAAATACTGGTAACATCGGTATGATTAAGATTGTATCTGAAAGCAGTATTGCAGCAGGTATCCGTCGTATTGAAGCTATCACAGGCGAAAACGTTGAGAAAGCAATGGACGAAACTGCTAATACAATGAAGGAGATTTCGGCAATGTTTAACAATGCTCCTAACTTACTTCAAGCTCTTCGTAAATCAATTGAAGAAAATGCAGAATTGCGCAAAGAAACCGAAGAATATTTCAAAGAACGCGTAAATAACCTCACTAAATCAGTTGTAGAAAAGGCTGTAATGGTAGGTGATATCAAGGTGACTACATTGATGGGTGTACGAGTGCCTGATGTTGTTAAATCGGTTGCATTTGGTGTGCGTGCTCAATCTCCTGAACGTACTGCATTCATTGCAGCTACTGTTGATATGAGTGGCAAACCCTTGTTGACTGTAATGTTGACTGATGACCTCGTTAAAGAGGGACGCAATGCATCTGCAATGGTACGCGAGGCTGCGAAAGATATCAAAGGTGGTGGCGGTGGCCAACCAGGATTTGCCCAAGCTGGTGGTAAAGACAAAGATGGCATCGTAACTGCAGGTCAAAAACTTATGGAAATGATTAAAGGATAATCCTTTTTAAATCATAAAGACTGATTATAATAGGGATACGGCTCGCCGGATCCCTATTTTGTTTTGAATTTTCTACAGAATGTACTGTGTGTTAATGCAGTGAGGATTTTTGACAGAATGATAGAAAAGGCATGAGGCTAACGCGTGAAATTCAATAGAATAAACTTATGTCATTCTGAAATCTTCTGTCATTATGTTTTTATATTACCAGGCGTGTGACGTTTTTCAATAGAATGGACTGAGTGCTAACGCAGTGAGGATTTTTGACAGAATGACAGAAAAGACATAAAGCTAACGCGATGAAAATCACTTAAAAATATCTTGTGTCATTATGGGAACTTTTGTCATTTTGTTATTTAGTTAATCGCCGAAAACGGGCTTGAATAATGTCCGAAATGGCGTATTTATTGGCACATAGGGTGGATTTAATGGTGGGCTGGTTGCTTAAATGAGGTTGAATATTTGGCAGTTAGGCGAAAAATTCGTACCTTTGCACCGTTTTTTTGTGAAAAAGAAAAAGTAATTATAAATTATATGAAAATGAAGAAAATTTACTCAATGTTATTAGGCTTAGCAGTAGTAGCTTCATCAAGCATCGCATCTGCTCAACAACTGCCTAATGTTGGTTTTGAAAGTTGGAAATCAGCTTGTGGTTCAACTGAAGCGTTTGGTACAGGAATGATGTCTTCTCCAAAAACAGGTGAGATGCGAGTTCGTCCAGGTGTTGAACCCGCAGATTGGAATGGTTCAAGCGTTAATCAAAAAGTTTTGAATCAAGTAAAACAACAAGAATTAGTTTTTAACGAAACATCTGATGTTGCGTTAGGTTCTTTTGCTGTAAAAATGCAAAACATATTTATAGGTGTTGGCTCAATAGGTAGTACCGCTCCTGGATTTTTAACTTTTGGAACACCATGGGTTTATGCGGAGTCAACCGTAAAAAATTGTGATGGTGGTATTTATGGTGGAGTTTCGTTTAAATACAAACCTGACGCTATAAGTGGCAAGTATAAAAGAACAGATTCAAATGATGAAAATTCATATATTATAGCTTATCTTTGGAATGGAACATATTCTTCAAAAGTAGGAAAAAATGGCTCGCCAACTCAAAGTCGTAATGATGAAGTTCGCGCAATTTTAGGTAAAGTAACTCCAGATGCATCGGGTCAACTTGTTGCAAAATGTGAATATGCGTTTAAGTCAACAAATAGTGCTTGGCAAGAAATAACAGTCCCATTCGAATATGTTGCAGGTGCAGGTGCTCCTACTAAGATGAATGTTATTATCTCTGGGGGTAACTATTGGGATAGAAGTTCTTTACAAAATAATACAACATTATTGGCTGATGATGTTAAATTTGTATATTATTCTCGCTTGTCTGCATTGTCTGTAAATGGTGTTGCTGTTGATGGATTTGCAAGTGATGTATATAACTATTCAATTGCAAGTTCACAACTTCCTACTGAAGATCAAATTTCTGCAACAGTGATGGGACAAACAGCTACAAAATCGGTTGCGATTGATGCCGAAGCTGCAACTGTAACTATTACGGTTGCTAATGTCGCTGAAGATATTGATGGAAAATCTTCACATACTTATGTACTTCAATATGAAAAAGCAGGTGAAGAAAAAGTGGGTATAGCTACTGAATATCCTGGCTATTTGAATGTAATAATTTTAGACACTGAAACAGGCGAATCTATGCCTGTAGCAGAAAATGAAAGTAATACGATTACAATCACAGAATATGAAGATGGTACATGCGACTTCTTGTTGCCAAACTTTGTTCTTTCAGCAATGGAACTTGAATTAGGTGATATTCTCGTAGAAGGTGCAACTGTAACTAAAGATGATGTAGGTGTTTCAACATATGCTGGATTTGTAAAAGATATGCCATTGCTTGGTGGTGAACTTATCGCTGATGTTACATTAAGTGGAACAATTTCTGCTGCAGGTGTTGTAGAAATGACAATTGATGTATTGTGGGAAGAAATTCCTATCAAATGCTCATTTACAACAAATAAAGAAACAGGAGTAGAAAATGTAGTTGTAGCCGAACAAGGTGTAGTTGAATACTACAATCTTCAAGGTGTAAAAGTTGCTAATCCTTCAAATGGAGTATTTATCCGTGTACAAGGTGGCAAAGCAACAAAAGTTGTGAAATAATACCAATAAAAGATAATTCAAAAACGAGCAATTCATTGAGTTGCTCGTTTTTTATTTTGATAGATTGGGTTTTAAGTGAAAAAGTTGTAACTTTGCATCGTTTTTGCGAGAATATATTAATTATAAAAAAATATAATATGAAGAAACTTTACTCAATTTTATTTTTAATGATGCTTGCTTTGTCAAGCATCGCAAATGCTCAAGAGTCTACAGGAGTTGTAAACAATTATCCTGGCTATTTGAATGTAACAATATTGGATACTGAAACAGGCGAATCTATGCCAGTAGCAGAAAATGAAAGTAATACAATCACAATTACAGAATATACCGATGGAACATGTGATTTCTTGTTGCCCAACTTTGCACTTTCGGCAATGGAACTTGAATTAGGAAATATTCTTGTAGAGGGTGCAACAGTAACAAAAAATGAAGAGGGTATTGCTACATACAATGGTTTTGTTAAAGATATGCCATTACTTGGAGGCGAACTTATTGCAGATGTTACATTGGATGGCACAATCACAGCTGACGGAGTTGTAAATATGAAGATTGATGTTCTTTGGGAAGGAATTCCTATTGCATGTACATTTACAACAAATGAAGTTGTTGCGGGAGAAGTTACAGAATATCCTGGCTATTTGAATGTAACAATATTAGACCCAGAAACAGGAGAATCTATGCCAGTAGCAGAAAACGAAAGCAATACAATCACAATCACAGAATATGCCGATGGAACATGTGATTTCTTGTTGCCCAACTTTGCACTTTCGACAATGGAACTCGAATTAGGAGATATTCTTGTAGAGGGAGCAACAGTGACAAGAAATGAAGAAGGTATTGCTACATACAATGGTTTTGTAAAAGATATGCCATTACTTGGTGGCGAACTTATAGCAGATGTTACATTGGGTGGCACAATCACTGCTGACGGAGTTGTAAATATGAAGATTGATGTTCTTTGGGAAGGAATTCCTATTGCATGTACATTTACTTCAACAGAGATCTCTGGAATTGAAAATGTAGTTGTTGCAGAACAAGGAGAGGTCGAATATTATAATCTTCATGGTGTAAAAGTTGTAAATCCTGAAAATGGAGTATTTATCCGTGCCCAAGGTGGTAAGGTGACAAAAGTAGTGAAATAATTGCCAATAAAAGTATAATTCTAAAAACGAGCAATCATTATTGGTTGCTCGTTTTTTTATGACTGATTGTTTGATTATTATACAAAAAAAGTGCTAACTTTGTATCGTTTTTGAATTGTATAAATCAAATAGAAAAATATGAAAAAACTTTACTCAATTTTATTGACAGTAGTAGCAACTTCATCAAGTATTGCAACTGCGCAACAATTGCCTAATGTCGGTTTTGAAGAATGGAAAACGACATGTGGTTCAACTGAAGCATTTGGGAGTGGTGGTGTATCAGCCTCAAAAACGGGTGAAATGCGAGTTCGCCCAGGTATTGAACCTGCAGAATGGAATGGATCGAGTGTAAACCAAAAAGTTGTACTTACAAAGAAACAAGAGCTTGTATTTAGAGAGCAAACATATTTTGCAAATGGTTCAAGCTCTGTTGTGTTAAAAAATATAACAGTGGGAGCAGCTGGTATCGAAAGTGTGGCTCCTGGATTCTTGACATTAGGAACTCCATGGGTATATGCTGTTGCTTCTTTAAGTAAATGTGATGGGGGTATTTATGGTGGTATGCCTTTTACGTATAAACCTGATGCAGTTACTGGCAAATTTATGCGTATAGACTCTAATAATGAAAATTCATATATTATAGCGTATCTTTGGAATGGCACTTTCACATCTAAAGTAGGTGAAAATGGAGCTCCTACTGAAGACCGAAATGATGAGATTAGAGCTATATGGGGAAAAGCAGAATCAACAGGAAATGGTAAATTAGTTGCAAAATGTGATTATGGATTTAATCTATCAAGACCTGCAGATTTGTTTGCTCCCGAAGCTTGGACTGAAATAACAGTTCCATTGGAATATGTAGATGGAGCGGGAGAGCCAACGATGATGAATGTAATTATTTCAGGCGGAGACTATTGGAGTCGTGATGCATTAGTGGAAAAGACTTCATTGTTGGCTGACGATGTGAAATTTATATATTATTCTCGTCTTGCTGATTATTCGGTTAATGGCGCGAAACTTGAGGGATTTTCAAGTGACGTATATGAATATAATGTGCCAGGAGAGCTTCCTGCTGAAGAGGAAATTATAGCTACTGTAGTGGGACAATCAGCAACAAAAACAATTGCAATTGATGAAACAAATTTAAAAGTTTCTATTACAGTGTCAAATGTGGAGGCTGATGTTGATGGTAATAATTCTCATACTTATGTGTTTAAATATGAAAACGCAAGCATAGCAAATATTGAAGTGGAGGATAAAGCTCCAGTTGAATATTACAATCTTCAAGGCGTAAAAGTTGCCAATCCTACAAATGGTGTATTAATTAAAGTTCAAGGTGGAAAAGCGTCAAAAGTACTTATTAAGTAAATGACTAAACAAATATATGTAAACGAGCAATCAATTTTGGTTGCTCGTTTTTTTGTTTTAATCCTATGATATAAGTGAAAATAACCTGATTGCTCTCAATCTGGAATATTGAGTTTGTCAGAAAAAATTAGTAAATTTGCAATTTGAAGTAGACTATAATTAAAAATGCTAAAGATAAAGAGATTATATGGATTTATGTTGCAGAGCTTTTTACCTCTGTTTATGATGACATTTTTTATATGTCTCTTTATCGTATTAATGCAGTTTTTATGGCGTTATATTGATGACCTTGTGGGAAAAGGGTTGTCGATAGATGTAATTGCTGAACTGTTTTTCTATGCTGCATTAACGATGGTGCCTATGGCATTGCCGTTGGCAATATTGCTGGCGTCGTTGATGACATTTGGTAATCTTGGTGAACGATTTGAACTCACGGCGATGAAAGCGTCGGGGGTATCGTTGTTCAAGACTATGCGACCACTCATGGTGCTGATGATATTTGTTGCCATTGGAGCATTCTTTTTCCAAAACAATGTGTTACCTGTTGCACAAGCCAAGATGTGGACGCTTCTTTATTCGATGCGTCAAAAGTCACCCGAGGTAGAGATTCCCGAAGGTTCGTTCTATGATCAAATACCTGGCGTAAATTTATATGTAGAGCATAAAGATGCTGAAAAGGGCATGCTTTATGATATGATGCTTTATGATGTGTCGAAGGGATTTGACAATGTGCGCATTATTCTTGCAGATTCGGGTAAGTTGAATTTTACTGAAGATAAAACACATCTATTCCTACAATTATATAGTGGGGAGCAGTTTGAACAATTGCACAATCAAGGAGCAATGAGTTCTCGCTCAAAAGGAAAATTTGTGCCATACCGCCGAGAATCATTTGACGAAAAGCAGATAAGGGTAGCATTTGATGCTAATTTCTCGCGAATGGATGAAAGCACTATGCAAAATCAATATGTGGGAAAAAATATATCACAGTTGAGAGAAACAATCGACTCAGTAAATCTCAAAGTCGATAGCATTGGCGCAACATATGCTAAAGATATTAAAGAGGCGCCATATTTTGGACTTACTTATTATCAGAAAAGATATGAAAACCATCAGCTCGTAGATGCACCACAAAAGGAAATAATTCTTGAAGATACTCTAAATCTTGATACTCTTATGATGGCAAAAGGGAATAGTTATGCACGCACATACTTGGTGCAAGCATTAAATAAAGCACGACGCCATCGTCAAGATTACGAGTTTAAGTCATTGTCAATGTCTGATCAACGTAAGTCAATCCGTCGTCACGACATTGAAATGCAAAAGAAATTTACTCTTTCGTTTGCGTGTATTATCTTCTTCTTTATTGGAGCACCTCTTGGTGCTATTATTAAGAAGGGAGGTATTGGTACACCATTGGTTATCTCGGTAATACTTTTTATTGTGTATTATATCATCGATAACTCAGGGTATAAGATGGCTCGCGAGGGTAGAGTAGAAGTGTGGGCTGGAATGTGGCTAAGTTCGGGTGTGTTGTTGCCACTTGGCGTGTTCTTTACCTACAAGGCTGTACATGACTCGGCATTGTTTAATCTTGATGCATATCGCAATTTTTTCCGTCGAATGGTTGGTGCATCTGGAATTCGCCATTATGAATTGAAAGAGGTTGTGATGGATGACGTGGATAATGCAGTTGCCGTAGTTATGACCGAGCAGTTAATAAGTGATTGCAAAGAGTTCCTATTGAAAAACAAAAAGAGACCATCTTATTTTGACTACTGGCTTAAAGGGATAAATCGTGAAGAAATTGCTATATTGAGTGAATCTTTAGAGTCATTGATCAACTATCTATCAAATTCAACATCTCAATTGGTTGTGAATAAGATATCTCAATTCCCCTTTATAAGAAACTTTTGGATGTGTCAACCATCAACCAACCAGTGGTTGTCATTGATGGGGATTATGTTGTTCCCAATAGGCTTGCCAGTCTATTTGGTGGGAATGAAATGTCGTACATGGTTATTGCGCGATATTAATGCAGTATTGAAGGTGGCAATTCAAACAAATGAATTAATTGAAAAATAAATAAAGACAATATATAAATGGAAAAGATTCATCTTGATACAATAGAAGAGGCAATAAAGGATTTTGCTGATGGTAAAATGATTATCGTAGTAGATGATGAGGATCGCGAAAACGAAGGAGATATCATCGTTGCTGCCGAAAAAATCACACCCGAGCAGGTGAACTTTATGCTCAAAAATGCTCGTGGATTACTGTGCGCGCCAATTTCTATCTCTCGTTGTAGAGAATTAGGACTTGAACGTCAAGTGTCAGATAATACCTCTGTGTTAGGAACGCCTTTCACTGTTACAATTGATAAATTAGAGGGTTGTTCGACAGGGGTGTCAATCAATGATAGATGTGCTACTATTCGTGCGTTAGCAGACCCAACGTCAACACCAGCAACTTTTGGTCGTCCAGGTCATATTAATCCACTTTATGCGCAAGATCAAGGAGTGTTGCGCCGTCCAGGACACACTGAGGCTGCTGTCGATTTGGCTCGTCTAGCAGGACTTTATCCTGCGGCCGCACTTATGGAGATTATGAGTGATGATGGTTCAATGGCTCGTCTTCCCGAATTGCGTAAACGTGCCGATGAGTGGGGTATGAAACTTGTGTCAATTAAAGACCTTGTAGCATATCGCAATAAACGTGAATCACTTGTTGAAAAGGGGAGTGAGGTGAATATGCCAACAAAGTATGGCGATTTTCGTTTAATCCCATTCCGTCAAAAGAGTAATGGACTTGAACATATTGCAATCATCAAAGGTGATGTAAAATCGGGAGATCCAGTATTAGTGCGCGTACACTCTTCTTGTGCTACTGGAGACATCTTTGGGTCAATGCGATGCGATTGTGGAGAGCAATTACACACTGCTTTGCGAATGATAGAGAAAGAGGGACGTGGGGCAGTTGTATATCTTAATCAAGAGGGTCGTGGTATCGGATTAATGGATAAGATTGAGGCTTATAAATTGCAAGAAAAGGGTATGGATACTGTAGAAGCGAATATTCATCTTGGACACAAAGCCGATGAGCGTGATTATGGTGTAGGAGCTCAAATCTTATGTGCTCTTGGCATTAGCAAAATGAGATTAATGACCAATAATCCTATCAAACGTATCGGTCTTGAGGGTTATGGTTTGACTGTTGTGGAAAATGTTCCCATTGAAATAGCACCTAATGAACATAATCGTTTTTATCTCCACACGAAAAAGGAACAAATGGGGCATGAACTTAAAAAGGTAGATTAGTACATAATATATAATGTGTATAACAAAAAATGTGGTGATCATTTCTCAATCACCACATTTTTTATGTAATACGGAGCTCCGTGTCACAATTAGGTTAAGAATTATAAAGACAACAATTCTTTGATTTTTTCTTCAATAGTTTCTTTTGATTGAGAACCAGCAAGACGAATGGCAGTTTTTTTGCCATCTTTGAAGAAGAGGATTGTAGGGAGTGACATAATGCGATGGTCAGTGCTGAAATCGCTTTCATCTTCTACGTTGTATTTGCCAATTACTACTTCGCCTTCGTATTGTTCAGCGAGTTCGTCGATAACTGGAGCCAATGCCATGCAAGGACCACACCATGTTGCCCAAAAATCAATAACAACGGGTTTGCCTGATTCGATGATTTCGTTTACGTTTTCGTCTGTAAATGTAAAAGCCATTTTAATAAAATTTTAAGTTATTAATATATTATTTGTTTAGATTTGTCTATCGGTCAATGGTAAATTCAATATCCATGCTTTCGAGTTTTGTAGTTAATTCTCGATTTAGTGGAATTGAACGACTTGATGCAAGTTTGATTGTGCGATTGATTTCAGGATCAAATATAGTAAATGACAATGGACGACGGTCTTCGTTTGACGATGCAATATGTTCATCTAATACGTCCATTAGGTTGGGATTAATATTTTGGGTATTTAGATTAATTGTAATCCCCGATAGTAATTGCCCTTTTACATCTTGCAATAACTTTATATTTGTGATGTTAAATCTAATATCTTCGGTTTTGAAGCGACGTTGGAATTTACCTGTAACCATAATAGGTGTGCCAGCATGCCCATATTTGCTAAAATCAAGAAACTGTTGCCCAAAGAGATATATCTCGGTACTACCAGTATAGTCTTCAAGTTTGAGTATGCCAAAATTACCTCCTCGGCGAGATGGTTTTTCTTGGAAATCTACTACCATACCACCAAAAGTTAATTCTTTCTCCTCCTCTGGGATCATTTCATCTTTGTCTTTGATGCTTGAATTACAACCATAGGTCAACTCCATATAATATGGGTCAAGGGGGTGTGCTGATAGATACATACCAACCAATTCTCGCTCTTTCTCAAGTTTTATAGCTGGTACCCATTCCATGGCAGGTTTAATATCAGGTCGACCTGCTAAATTTAGTGTTGCATCTTCATCGCCAAAGAGAGAAACGCCTTGTTTTTGAGTAGCATTTTGGTATAATTGACCATATTTTAATACTTGCTCAGAAAAACTTTCATCTTTGTTGTTTTTATGGAAGAAGTCCTCGCGTTTAATCTCGGTAAAACAATCAAATGCACCAGCATATGCGAGAGATTCAAATGTGCGACGGTTGAGTGCCGATAATGGAACACGTTCAACGAAATCGTATATTGATTCAAATGGACCTCCTTCTTTGCGTGCGTTGACAATGTCTTTAACAACGTTCTCGCCCACACCTTTAATAGCAGAAAGACCAAAACGTATTTCGCCTTTTTTGTTTACCCCGAATTTATTGAAACTTTCGTTTACATCAGGACCTTTTACAGGGATATGCATTTTTTTGCATTCATCCATGAAGCCTGTAAGTTTTGTGATATCCGAACTGTTTCGGCTCAATACTGCTGCCATGTATTCGGCAGGGTAGTTGGCTTTGAGGAATGCAGTTTGGAATGCAACCCAACTATAGCATGTTGCATGACTCTTATTGAATGCATAAGATGCAAATTTTTCCCAATCGGCCCATATCTTTTCAAGTACTTTCGGGTCATGACCATTGCTTTGCCCTCCTTCAATGAACAATGCTTTAAGTTCGTTCATTTTGTCAATCATCTTTTTACCCATTGCCTTACGCAAGGTGTCACTTTGTCCACGCGTAAAGTTGGCAAGAAGTCTTGACAAAAGCATCACCTGTTCTTGGTATACAGTAACCCCATAGGTGTCCTTGAGGTACTTCTCCATAATAGGAATATCGAAAACAATAGGGGAACGACCATGTTTACGAGCGATGAAGTCGGGAATGTAGTCCATTGGACCTGGGCGATAAAGCGCGTTCATCGCAATCAAGTCTTCGAATGTGGTAGGTTGAAGTTCGCGCAAATATTTTTGCATACCAGCCGATTCAAATTGGAATGTGCCGGTTGTGCGACCTTCACAATAAAGCTCATATGTCTTTTTATCCTCAATGTCTATGTTGTCAATATCAATCTCAATACCTCGTGTAAGTTTGATATTTTCTACTGCTTCTTTGATGATTGAAAGAGTCTTCAATCCCAAGAAGTCCATCTTGATAAGACCTGTTTCTTCAATAACTCGACCTTCGTATTGAGTTACAAGAAGTTTCCCATTTTCTTTGTCATCGGCAGTACTTACAGGAACCCAGTCTGTAATTGGGTCGCGGCAAATAATAACACCACAAGCATGCACACCTGTATTTCTTACATTCCCTTCAAGCTTTTGAGCGAATTTGAGAGTGTCGGTGATGAGCATATTGTGGCTTTCAAGTTCGGTCTTAAACTCAGGCACGTGTTCATAGCAGTTTTTGAGCGTAGGCTTTAATTCTTTGCCATTAACCTCGGGCATTCGTTTGGGAATGAGTTTTGTTAATCGCTCACTTTCCGAGAGAGGAAGCTCTTGAACGCGTGCAACATCCTTAATAGCCGATTTTGCGGCCATTGTTCCATATGTAATAATGTGGGCCACCTTCTCCTCGCCATATTTTTCGGTTACATAGCGAAGCACATCGGCGCGACCATCATCGTCAAAGTCGATATCGATATCAGGTAGTGAGATACGATCTGGATTTAAGAAACGCTCAAAAAGGAGGTCGTATTTTACAGGATCAATTTGTGTAATCCCGAGACAATATGCCACAGCAGAACCAGCTGCAGAACCACGTCCTGGACCAACGCTAACGCCTAATTGCTCACGAGCTACATTGATGAAGTCTTGCACAATCAAGAAGTACCCAGGGAATCCCATGGTCTTCATAATATGTAACTCAAAGTTGATGCGTTCTTGAAGTTCTGGTGTCAAAGGATCTCCGTAGCGTTTTTTAGCACCATCATATGCGAGTTTTTTGAGATAATCGGCTTCAAATTTAATACGATATAATTTTTCGTACCCACCTAGCTTCTTGATTTTATCGTGCGCAGCTTCTTCGCTAAGTACAACATTCCCGTTCTCATCTTGAGTGAATTCATCAAAGAGGTCTTTTTCGGTCAAGCGTTGACGATATTCCTCCTCAGTGCCAAATTCTTTAGGTATGTCGAAAGTTGGCATGATAGGAGCATTATCAATAGAGTAGGGCTCTACCTTGTTAAGAATCTCAAGGGTGTTGGAAAGAGCTTCTGGAACATCGCTAAATATCTCGTTCATTTCCTCTTGCGATTTCAACCACTCTTGCTTGGTGTAGCGCATACGATTAGGGTCTGCAATGTACTTGTTCGTTGAAACGCAGATAAGTCGGTCATGAGCTTCTGCATCATCAGCATTTACAAAATGCACGTCATTTGTTGCAACGAGTTTTACATCGTATTTGCGAGCAATCCTAATCAATTCGGGATTTACCGATTCCTGAACTTCGTATACATTGTGATTTGATCCAGGGATATTAGTTTTGTGACGCTGTAATTCGATATAGTAATCGTCGCCAAAAGTTTCTTTCCACCATTGAACTTGGCGTTCGGCTTCTTCAATTTCTCCAGCTTGAATTAAACGAGGAATTTCTCCACCAAGACATGCTGAACAAATAATGAGTCCCTCTTTGTGAGCTTCTAATTCGCCCTTATCTGTTCGTGGGTGGGAATAAAAGCCTTCAGTCCAAGCTCGAGAAACAATTTTAATTAGGTTGTGGTATCCTTTTATGTTTTTGGCGAGTACAACAAGGTGTCGACCAGTATCGCGTTTATCGACACGATCAAATCGTGTTTTTTGTGCGACATACATTTCACAGCCAAAGATTGGTTTGAAAATTTGTTTTTTCAATTTTTCAATCTCAGCGTTTTTTGTCGCTATAGCATCAGTGTCGCTCTCCTTCTGTAATTTTGCTAATTCTTTTTCAGCGTCTTTAATGGCGCCTTTTATCTTTCCGTTCTTTTTGTTTACATAATTGTGAAATTCTTTTATGGCAAACATGTTTCCATGGTCGGTTATGGCAATACCAGGCATGCCATCGCTAATAGCTTTGTCAACCAAAGCAGTTACCGAAGCCTGTCCATCAAGAACCGAATACTGTGTGTGTACGTGAAGATGTATAAAGGGTTGCATTGTTAAATAAGGAATATAATTTAGTTAATAAGTAATTGGTTTCTTTAGTATATATATAATAATAATGTTATAATCCCCAAAGTTACGAAAATTCCTAATTAATTTTATCTATATTATGTAAATAATATCATCAATGTTGATAAGTTGGTTTTACTGTTAATATCTGTCGAAATGAAAAATCGATATTATGGCGCATATTTGTTGTATATGTGGTATGAATTAATAGTTGGTGTTAAAAACATGTTTTATAACATAAAATTTTTCGAGGGTTAATATTGTGTAGAATAGGTTTTTAGGTTAAAAACGGTCAAAAAGCGCTAAAAAATAGTTGTAAA
>JAFYSL010000032.1 GCA_017559355.1 Muribaculaceae bacterium | reverse complement strand
ATATCTTCAAATACAACGATTTACGATTAATACTCCTCTTCATTAAAGAAGAAATCTTCTTTGCTTGGATAGTCAGGCCAAATGTCTTCGATACATTCGTATGTTTCGCCTTCGTCTTCCATTTCTTGAAGGTTTTCAATTACTTCGAGTGGTGAGCCTGAACGCATTGCATAGTCAATGAGTTCTTCTTTTGTTGCAGGCCATGGTGCATCTTCAAGTTTTGATGCCAATTCAAGTGTCCAATACATAGCGTTTTATATTTTTGGTTATTAATATTATTGTTTTACGAAAAGTGCCGCAAAATTAGTCATTTTATTATAACTACCAATCTTTCTTCCAAAAATTTTCTTGTATTTCGGCCGAAACATTGATAAATCGTGCTAAAACAAACAAATAATCGCTCAATCGATTGATATATTTCAACACAAGAGGGTCGACGTATGCCACCTCGGTCAAGTCGATAATACGACGCTCTGCTCTACGGCACACCGTGCGTGCTACTTGCGCTCGTGATGATGCAATAGCACCACCTGGCAATACAAAGTTCTTTACTTTAGGCAATTCATTATCAACCACATCTATCGCTTTTTCAAGCAGTTTAAGATCTTTTTCACTAAGTCCCCATGCTTTGGGTTCTTCCCCTTCGGGCGCTTCGGTTGCAAGATATGCTCCTATGTTGAATAACTTATTTTGCACTACTTCTATTATCTCGTTTTGCAATAGTTCCATTTGATGTGCCGACAATAGCCCCATATGAGCACACAGTTCATCAATAGTGCCATAAGCCTCAATGCGAATGTCATTTTTCTTTACTCGCTTCCCTCCTACAAGAGAGGTAGTGCCAGCATCGCCTGTACAAGTATAAACAATACTCTTTTCCATAGTTAATTATTTGATATAAATTGTGTTATCAACGAGCAACACTCTTGTGCCGTAGTTGCTATCTTTACTCGTTGAAGTAGTTCTATCTCCATCATTCCCTCATCAATCATCTTTTGAAACTGTGCCATTGTTGCATCGTAGAGATAATTTTGATTTAGGACTATTATCTGTTTGGTGGCATCTTGTGCGAAGGTGAGGGAGGTGTAGGTTGAGATAAATTCATCAAGTGTACCATATCCCCCTGGTAGCACAATAAACAGGTCGCTCATCGACAACATCAACGCCTTACGCTCATTCAAATCGTCCACCGCAATCATCTCATCGTCAAGCACATTGCGTACCTCTTGGCGCAAGCGAGGCACTATGCCCACAGTGCGGCCTCCAGCATCGCGCACGGCTTGTGACACAATGCTCATCAATCCACGATCAACACCTCCATATATCAGTGTTGCACCATGTGTCCCAATGCACTCACCGACTGTCTTGGCCGACTCTTTATATTGTGCATCTATATTTTCGCGCGAAGAGCAATATACAGCGATTTTCATATCACCTTTTTATTAACGAGTTAAGGGAGCATCATTACGACACTCCCTGTATTTCTTTATCTATTGCGTCACTCCACAATCGTGTGGAGAAGATTTCTTACTCTTGTGTTGCAGCTGGTTGCTCTACTTCAACAGTTTGAGCTTCAGTCTCATATTGACCTTGAGCTTCAACAGGAGCAGTTACATGTTCAAGAGTTTTGAGAGTTGTGCTACTCTTGTTTACATCAGTCATAACAAATGCTGAAACGATAGCCAACACGCAGATGATTGATGCAAGAGTCCATGTTGCTTTTTCAACGAAATCAGTTGTGCGACGCACACCCATGATTTGGTTAGAACCCGCAAATGAAGACGAAAGACCTCCACCTTTAGATTTTTGAATAAGCACTACTCCAATCAAAAGGAGTGATACAATAACTGACAATACAATAATTAAAATGTCCATATCTTAAAAGTTGTTTTAATTTTTATTATTTTCTGCCTTTTCTGCATCAAGATAACGCTGATTTATCATCAATTTTTGCAAAAAACGCAATTGGTCTGCAAAGTAAATACTTTTTTCTGGAAAATTCAAACTTAAATTGCGTATAATTTCATACGCCTTTGAATATTTTCGTTGTTTAATATAAATTTTTGCCAAACTTTCGCTCAACATTGAGTCATCGGCACGTTCTTCGGGTTCCGACACTGGTATTGTGTCAACTTCTTGAGGTTCCTCTTTTTTATCGAGTGCCAACTCCTCATTTATAGCAGGGAAATGACCTTGATGTTCACGACTTTTGAGGATAAATGCATTAATTAATGAATCTTGCGAATTGGGATCTGAGAGGTCTACATTTTCAGGCACACTTCTCTCCTCTTCGCTTGCCAATAGTTGAGCATAGTCGGGGGTAGGATTAAAGATTAGACGTTCAAGCAACTCCTCCTCTTTAGGATCGTTTGTACCATAATTATCCAAGAATGTGCTGATTGCTGCATTTGTCGACACCTGTGGTTGACGTTCCTCTTGTGGGTAGAAGTTTGCCCAGTAATCGCCATTAACATCTACCACGAGCGATAGAGCGTCGCGGCCAGAAGCATTCAACGCAAGGCTTTGTGCAAGTTTTTGATGCAACTCACTATCAATCTCACCATTGCGCTTGAGCATCAATATCGCTGGTAACGAAAAATAGGGATAGCGTTGTTGCATCTCCTCAACCCATTTCTCGTCAACGATTTTTGTCTCATCGTCGAGTAGAGATAATATGTTTTCTTGTAACGACATCTTTAATATCTTTCTTTTTTACCAGTTACCAAGCGTAGCATTAAAAATCAAGTCTACAAGTTCTTCTGAAATCTGTTGACACAACTCATCTTGCACATCGGTCAACATCTCCGAACTGTCAAAATCGCGATATGCCGAGAATGTTTGGTCGATATCCTTCCCTTCGGCACGATTGTCGGTATATTTCACTCTCACTGAGATTGTCAATCGAGTTTTTGATGCATAAGCATCTTCAGTAACAGCCTGTGGAGTGAGTGTATATCCTGTAATTTCACCCGATAATTCAAGGTCGCTACTGCCGTCGACAGTGCTCAATCGGGTGTTACGAGTTATATAGTCGAGCAACTCATTTTCAAATGTTTGTTGCAATGGCGGATACACCAATGCTGCTCTAATAGGGAACTCCGACACCGCAATGGTCTTATATACATTGTAGTCAAGTGCTGCCCCATTAAACTTATAACTTATGCGACAACTTTGCCATGTCAATACCATGAGCAATGCAACTACAATTTTTAACAAGGTTGATTTCATATTTTGCAAACCAGTTTACATTCTATTAATCAAGACCATACTCCCTTATTTTGCGATAGAGAGTTCGCTCCGAAATTCTCAATTCTTGAGCCGTAGCCTTGCGACGACCACCATTGCGTTCCAGCGAACGACGGATAGTTTCACGCTCTGTATCTTCAAGCGTCATCGACGATGAAATCTCTTGACTCTCCACTTCGCTCACCTCATTTTGATACTCATCATCTTGCATGTAGTCACTATTGTAATCAGAATATCTCACCATTGATGAATCTACTGGAGCCATTTTAGAGCGAGTTTCGAGCAACTGTTGCGACGACGAGCCTCCCATCACAATATTTTTAAGAGTTTCAATCTCTTTTTGAAGGCGTAATATCATGCCAAACAATATCTCACGCTCAGCTTCGTAGGTGTGTGCCGACGCCTTTGCTTGACTTGATAATGTGGGGGAGCAAACCGTTGCATTTTGTGGAATATATGGAGCTACCGTATCGGCCGTTACCTCTGTACCAGCCTCAAACAAAGATATCTGCTCTACCACATTTTTCAACTGGCGCACATTACCTGGCCAACGATATTGCTTTATCATGTTACGAGCCGAGTCATCAAATGTTATCTCTTTGGTATGATATTTTTCGGCAAAATCCGATGCAAATTTACGTGCCAACAATGCAATGTCGCTACCACGATCGCGAAGTGGTGGAATGGTAATCAATACTGTCGACAATCGATAATAGAGGTCTTCACGGAAACGCCCCTCCTCTACAGCCTTGAGCATATCAACATTTGTCGCTGCAACGATGCGTATGTTGGTCTTTTGTACTGTCGACGAACCTACTTTCAAAAATTCGCCACTTTCAAGCACACGCAACAATCTCGCTTGTGTGGTTAATGGCAACTCTGCCACCTCATCAAGAAAAATCGTGCCACCATCTGCCTCCTCAAAGTAGCCCTTACGCGATGATACTGCACCCGTAAACGCGCCCTTCTCATGCCCAAAAAGTTCCGAGTCAATCGTACCCTCAGGAATAGCCCCACAGTTCACTGCAATATACTTGCTATGCTTGCGTGCACCGTAGTTATGAATGATTTTTGGGAAAAACTCTTTACCACTACCACTCTCACCAATAATCAATACCGATAAGTCGATAGGTGCGACCTGAATTGCTCTTGTCACGGCAGCCATAAGAGTTGGCGAAGTGCCAATAATCCCAAAACGGTTTTTTACATCAGTTATCAAATTTGGACTTATTTCCATTTGCGTAATTCGTATGTTTTCATTTTCAAAAATTCCCCAAACTCCTCTACAGTCGACGAGTGTTTCATCTGCTCCTCAACCGAGATTGGTTCTCCTATTGATATGTGCAAAGTCTTCCCCTTCTTGCGAAACACCTCGGCTGGCAATCGCAATGTGCGCAACTGCCAACACACCACACCCAAGAAATCAAACCACCAACTATTTCTTCCGTGGAAATAAATGGGTATGACAGGTACATTCATTTGCTGAATGAGACGTATTATCGTAGGTTGCCACTCGCGATCCTCAAGTTGACCTTTGAAATTCACCTTCGACACAGCCCCTGCGGGGAAAAATCCCATAGGCTCGCCACTTCTCACCTGCCTTATCGCATTTTTGATACCCAACATCGACACAGCCTTCTTCTTGGGATCGTCACTTGCCAGCGCATCAACAGCAATAAAACTTGGACGCATTGCCGAGATATAATTCAATACCATGTTTACCATCACCTTAAACTGTGGACGACGACGACCCACAAGGTTGATGAGCGAAATCCCATCGAGTGCACCAAAGGGGTGATTGCTCACCGTAACAAAAGCGCCCTCGGGAAATCTATCGAGAATATGCTCATTATCAATGCGCAATGTAAGCTCAAGGTCAGTCAACAATCCAGTAGTAAAATCACACCCCACCGTGTCGCAGTTGTGATCGTGAATCCAGTTCACTTTATCAACCGACAAGAACTTAAGCAACCAGTTTACCAACTTCTCTTTCCCCTTAAACCAAGGCACCATTTTAGAGATGTCGTTATAGTCAAGAACCGAACGCTTTATAGGTGTATCTTGTTGACTCATATCTATATCAATAAAATATCCTACAAAAGTAATCAAAAAGTCTCATCTACAAACTTTATACATAATTAAAAAATCGTAAATAAGGGAAAAAGGAGAACTGAGAAAGGGAAAATGCACTTTTATGTAATAACGTTCTCTTTATCCATAAAAACACCTTTTTTCACATTTCCCTCTTTTCCCACTCCTATTTTGCCTATGCATTTAGGCCGGCCTTTTTCGGTATTTATTCTATTAAAATTTGTTTCATAAATATTTTGTTTAGTGTTGGTGCGAGAGCATTGCCCCCAATCATTTATGGGATAATTGAAAACCATTTAAATTGAGAGTTGAGAAGCCCGAAAGGCACTAAAATCAAGACAAAATTAACTCACTCTATCTCATTGATTTCTAATCTGAATAGAGGTATAAAAGAGCGTATATGGAGGTAAATTAAACTTATTGACTTGATATTTTCAAAAAATGACTTACTAATCAAAATAATGGTTATCTTTGCGAAATAGTTTAATCTTAAATTTAGACGGTATGAAAAAATTTATTTGTAGATTAGTATTTGCACTGTGTGCAACTATAGCACTTTCAGGCTGTGAGGGTGTTATTGGACCTGGTTCTTTGGAAGGAACTTGGGATTTAATTAAACAAGAAGTAAAAAAAGATGGCAAAGTATATGATACCGGAGACGTTTCGTCTTCTTCGATAGTTTTTGAGGATACGTACTTAATAATTCATGATCCCGAAGACGTATTTGATGGAAAGAAAATTGAATATGAATATAAAGAAGGTTACATTTGGATTATGGGGGTTGAATGGTTTGAAGTTATCTCGTTAGAAAAATCTATATTAAAATTAGGTATTGATCAATATGATGGAAGTAATCTAATATTGACATATAAAAAGAGATAACAACTTTTAGGATAGTAAAAAAACAGAATGAAAGCTGTGTCAAAATGTAGAATTTGGCACAGTTTTTTTTATGCAACATCGTTCCGAAAATCGACTTAATAGGTTACCTGGACAAAAAGTAGGATGAAAATACACTAAAAAACTCTTAGTAGACAAAAAGTATGATAAATACCCCATTGAAAGCTTTCAATGGGGTATTTATGCCTAATATTTTCTTTTAATATATTCATCCAATAGT
>JAFYSL010000031.1 GCA_017559355.1 Muribaculaceae bacterium | reverse complement strand
TCAGCCGAAGGACATTGAGCGAGTATCGCAGTAATGGCACATTGCCATACTATGTACTCGGTGGCAAAGTCCTGTACAAACGAAGTGAGATTGAGCAAGCGTTGAAACGGGAGTACAACGGCAAGCACCTGATGAATGGCAGCGGATAAACCCGTCTATATTTTTGGAGGGAGTGAAATTTACCGCTTGCCCTATATTCATCTGTTGCAAAATAATAGTGCCCCTATGGATAGAAACAAGAACAGCATACAAATGGGTTATCAATGTAAGAATCCTTTTGTATGCTGTCTGTTTATCTTTATCTACATTTTCGTCAGTCGTTCATTTCCGTTGCCGTCTGCATTTCCGAGTACAGACATTGAAAGGGGAAAGGTTTTCGGGCTGAATACTCTCCGCAGGAGGAAGATTCCGACCGAAACGGCTTGCCGCCCCGACCTTTCAACTTTCAAGGACTATTGTACTACCTTCGCAGACGAGCAAAGGAAAGGGGCGAATGACGGAATCGGAATGTTAATATATTACAGTATTCCCCATTCTAATGATTCTGCTAATTGGAGCATTTTTTTTGCTTCTTCTGGTTCAATTGAATATACATACATTATTTTCCCATATAGCCATTGTCGTGCATTGGTATGTTGTGGCATAATATGCTCGAAATGATTTTTAGCTCCAAATTTCTTACAAAAATGAAGATGCCTATATATCTGCCGTTTAAATTTTTGAGGTACTCTAGGCTTTTCTCCATCTATTAATATACCAGTAACCATTTGCCTACTACATCTTCCATATGTACCTGTTTTTGAATAATTCAGAGTCAAGCCCTCTTCTCGAATAACTTTATTTACAAATGCTGTATTAGGAAGAGATCTTATCTGCTCACTAGAAAATGTCAAATCGTCTGCATACCTCGTATATTGTACATTATTAGATAATGCATATTTCCAAAATCTTGCATCCAATCTACGACAAGCTATATTTGCTAAAGCTGGACTCGTAGGTGCACCTTGTGCTAAAACAGGTTTTTCTTTTCTATAAAGATAGCCAAACCAATTCTTTTGTAAACGGGACATACTGACATACTTATAATCAGAAAGTTTTAGTGTGCAAATGGTTGCTAAATCATAGCTTACAGCAGGAGAGTATCCTATAGAGTGAAATATGCCATATATTCTATCTATGGTGATACTTTCAAAAAAATCTTTTAAATCAAACTTTCGTATATATTGTTGTCCGATATGGGGTTTTGCATTTTGAAGAGTACTGCTTCCTCGTACAAATCCCTTGCATTGTGGATGTACTTGAATCTTATCAAGAATCTCATGTAGAATCCATTCTTGTATTCGTTTCAAGTTCCTGTATGGGGATACAATCCTTCTCTTTCCTCCATGTTTCTTTTTTATAAGATAATAAGCATAAAATCCATCTATATTATTAAGCATGAACCTTAACTCATTAATATCAATGCCAAATAATTCGGCAAAATGATTCAGAGAGAAGATAACTGGAAGATTTTTGCTTAATAGGTTATCAGCGTAATCAAGGATAGCTTTTTTATATTCTGGTCGTGCAGAATCTATTCCTTTTATGAAAGAATCTCTTGGGAAATCCATACTTTTAATTTATTACTCTTACTGGAACACCAGCCAATCGGCTGGTAATAATGGCGGCCGTCGGCTGTCATTATTATCAGTATCATGATACTTAATTTTACACTCACAGTCAAGGGACTGTAAAAATCTTTGGTCAGTCATAGCCTCAGATTTAGCTAATAAATTAATTTCTAGATAACCCAAGAAATTCTTTTGGCAAATATACGTTTTTTTGAGTATTTATTTGAAAATCTACTAATGAAATTTTCTTGAATTCCTGCTCTCTAATTTTCTTATAAACATTAGCACCGTATTCTGTTAATTCTTTTTTGTCTGTCAATAATCCTTCGTCTTCTGCCTTTTGTTCTAGAATTCCCAACTCATCAAATGTTATCTCCAATAAAATACAAGTGTAAGCATTAGAACGATGATAATATTTGCAGTGCAATAAGCCTAAAAATGATAATGCCTCTTTACTATAGTTATTAAATATCCTATCAATTTTTCCTCCACTTATTTTCTGTGCAATACTAGCCCAATGATATTTTCTTCGATAAAACGCTTCATCTCGTCTTGTTCTATCAAAAAGTTTTCTAGGAAATATAGGCGTCCATCGTACACCGTTGTCTGCTCTTTTTTTACTTCCCCATAAAATGGGTAAAGTATTATTTGGTGTTGTATGATCAAAACAGACCAAGGATTGACAATTGGCATAGCCTAATGGACCTATATATAAATCCATTTGAGGAGTGTATCTTCTCCTTCTATATAGCAACTCTCCATATTTTATTGCAAATTCCTTAATAGGTTTCATCCTAGACGGATATCCAAAAATAGATTTACGTCTTATAAAAGCAGGCAAATGTATATCGCCATATGTTTCTATACTTTTTGTTCTCAACTTTTCATATCCTTTTTGCATACATGCTATACAAAGGCAAAATACTTTGCTTCCATTAGGGATCTTGCCTGAGACTTTATCGTAAAGAGTTACGGCACTTTTACCAGAACCTATAAAGTCATCCAATAAAACAACTATATGCGGAGTATTTTTATAATCATAATTATCACTTGTAGCAAATTCCCAATCTTTATGCTTATGAGTATCCATTATTTTTTTGATGTAATAGGCCATGACGCCACCACTTTTACCTATACCTCCTATCGGGAAAAAGACAATAGGCAGATTCTCACATTCGTTCAAAATTCTATTAAGACCCGATTCAAGAATATTACAACATCTGTTATCTGAATAATAACTAACATTGCTTAATAGAATAAGAGCAGTTTCCCAGTCCTTCTCCTCAAAATTATATAACCATGCAATTATATCAGATTCAGAAACCTGCTCATCAAAACGATGTTTTAGTATTGATAGAAACTGGGGATTTATTTTTATCATATTTTAAAACATTATCATAGTTCCATTATAATAGTTTTATACCAAATGTAATGCAAAATTACAAAAATATATGCAACCAATATTAATTGTCATGAAAATCCTATTGATTGCTTGGATTTATTTTGCTGGTAAAACTCTGTTTTCTTTAATCCTGAATTTCAACTAATCAACCTATGCCATGATTTTTTTACAGGGCTTTTGCTCGTTCATAAAAAAGTTGTATCTTTGTTCCAAGATGAGTTGTACATCAATGCAAATCATGCAAGTATGTAGAAATCAGAACAGTTGTCAACTCATTACCTCGTTCTCAGATATTCCGCATAAATATTTTATTCTTAGCGGATTATAAGAATATTCCAAAAATATCATTTATTCTTGCTATTGCTCTCAATTTGCACTACCTTTGTACAATATGGACGCATTAGAATTTGCCGAACGAATAGTATTAAATCTCCCTTATGACCCCAATGAGCAACAAGTGCAACTCATTGCGGCGTTGGCGCGTTTCTGCTCTCCATTGTCTCCTCAAGATTCTATCTTTATGCTCAACGGCTATGCTGGTACAGGGAAAACATCGCTCACGGGGGCATTAGTGCGTTCGCTAAACGAAGTAGGAATTAGTTCGGTATTACTTGCTCCTACTGGCAGAGCGGCAAAAGTATTTGGTCGTTTTGCCAAACATCCAGCCTACACTATTCATCGCAAAATTTATCGCCAAGCATCATCAGGCGACATGAATTCATACGTTGCCATGGTGGCAGAAAATAAACATCGCAACACAATTTTTATCGTCGATGAAGCCTCTATGATTGGTTCGCGTAACGATAATGGTAGCGATGTGCTTGAAGACTTAATTCACTATGTGTACTCGGGAGAAAATTGTCGATTGATTCTTCTTGGCGACACGGCACAGCTACCACCTGTAGGGTGTCAATTCTCCCCTGCCATGACAGTAAATGTGTTAAAATCATTTGGATTGAGAGTAACTCGTGCTACACTCACAGCCACAGTCCGACAAGCTTCAAATAGTGGCATTCTCTATAATGCTACATGGTTGCGACGTGCTATGCTCACCGACCCTCTTCCAACTCCGATGTTAGTAGCATCTAAGTTTGCCGATGTAATTCCTGTACTAAGTGAAGACCTTCCCGAGGTACTTAGCGAAGCATATAGTCGAGATGGTCTTGAAGAAACAATTTTGGTAACTCGTTCCAATCAACGGGCAGTAGGGTTTAATCTCGCAATTCGTGGAAATATCCTTGAAAAAGAGGAATATCTATGTCGCGACGAACTTGTATTGGTCGCAAAAAACAACTACCTATGGAGTTCTAAAGTAAAAGGCATTGACTTTATTGCCAACGGAGATGTGGCATTGGTAACTAAAATCTATGGCACTGAAACGAAATATGGCTTCCTCTTTGCCGATGCCAAAATTCAATTTCCCGACCGTGACATCGAACTTGATGCCAAACTACTTCTCTCAACTCTTGCCTCTGATGCGCCAGGATTGACAGCACAACAATCTTCGGAGTTATACCAATATTGCCTCAACAACCCCGACAATTTTGCTCCTAATACACCAATGTCAACGCGAGTTAAATCCCTTAAAACCGACCCATATTTTAACGCTCTTCAAGTAAAATATGCCTATGCCGTTACATGCCACAAAGCACAAGGTGGGCAATGGAAGAATGTATTTATTGACATGGGATATATTGCTCCCGAGGCACAAGGTATGGAATTTTATCGTTGGCTCTATACCGCCATCACTCGCGCTACACATCGCCTATATATCATTAACCCATCGGTAGAGGTAAAATAGACAAAAAAATGAGTACGCCTTAGCGCACTCATTTGTCAAATTATATTTTATTATATGATTATTCCTCTTCTTTTGGATTTGAGCCATATTCATTGTCGCCAGGAACGCTATCTTCACACAACCAAATAACAAGGAAGATAATACCAATACAAGTAATAGGCAATAACAACCACCAACCACTACGACCAGTATCGTGCAAACGACGAGCACCAGCTGCCAATTGAGGAATCATCAAACCAATTGCTAAAATTATAGTCACTGGAAGTGCTAAAAGACCGATGAATGGAAGTATCGCAGAAACCATCATAGAAAAGAGTGTAACTACACCCATAATTGCTGCACATACCAATGCGAACCACCAGTACTCAGAGCGACGAGCACGGCCACTAAATGTCACATAATTTGTGAAACATTTTTTAATTGAGTCAATAAAATTCATAGATTCTAAATTTTTATGTTTAGTTATTGTATAAGGCGAAACTGGACGAGAGTAAAGAACTACTTGCAGTTCAGTTACAGTTGATGCTTCAACCCATTCACCACCCCCAACTGCACAAACTTGTGATGTTGGTGTAAGACCATAGTTAATAAGTTCTTCTTTGGGCATTGGACCTACTTGTTGGCCGTTATGAATTATATAGTAAAGCATCTTCGCACTCTTTTGTTAAAATTATTATTTTTACAAATGTATAAAACTTATGTTATTCTCACAACGTTTTTTTGTCAATAATTCCTTCTATTTCTTTACAATCTTTGCTACGCCGTTGCCATTGTTAATATTAACGAAATAGATGCCTGCTGGGAGCGATGAAAGATTTACTCTTGCTTTATTTCCGTCAACGGCATAGTCAAATTGCACCATTGCTCCTGCCATATTGTAGATAGCTATTGATTCGATATCTTGTTGTGTTTCAATTGTAGCTTCTTCTTCAACAGGATTAGGATAAATGCGAAGTGATGTTTTATTTTCGGCTGTTATATTTTCTACTCCTGCTCCATATTTGTCATAGAAACGATACATTGCCATACCATTAGCAGGACAATATAGATAGATATAATAACTACTTTCGTCTATCTTTTCGGCAAAGAGCCAATTAAATGTTGAGTAATTACCTCCTGTTACATAACCTAGGTCACCAATAGGATCTACTGAAGTGATTACCTCATCGTTGGTCAAATTGCGAATAGTGAAACCTCCTTTATAATTTGCGCCCGATGGGTGTAGAAATA
Organism: Muribaculaceae bacterium; assembly: GCA_017559355.1. Lineage (GTDB taxonomy): Bacteria > Bacteroidota > Bacteroidia > Bacteroidales > Muribaculaceae > RGIG4079. The sequence goes on along the minus strand of JAFYSL010000031.1, from coordinate 7,824 downwards.
TCTCATGACCTGAAAGAACGAAATATTCACCACCACCTGAGGTGTTTCGAGTTGGAGCTGTAGTTGTTCCACGACCTATAAGCACAGCCTCGTTTGCTCCACCTACATATCGATAGAAACCACCCGAACGAACATTGTAGATCCACTCTTCAGAGTTATTGTCAATTGGGATAACAAATCCTGCCGCAGTACCTTCTAATGACACAAAGTCAGAAGCGATAACTTCATCAACTTCCCCTTTTACGATAGAGATAATGTTGATTTGCTCTTGTTTATTAGGATACATGTAAATATATCCTCCATTTCCAAGCACATCACCCGATGCCGAGATAAAGTTGGTTTGTTCTACGATAGGAATTTTTACTTCTAATGTGACTGCTTCGCCAGGATTGTCGACTGATGCTCCTGATGGATAGATAATAAACTGATGTGTTCCATCAGTGTTTTTATCATCACGAATGATAACGTTGCCAGCATCGTCAACTGCAGTACCCCAGCCACTACCACCAGGGATACTACCTATGCAACCAGTATTATTGAACAAATAACATTTTTTGTCAACGCAATCATTTACATAGAATGTGCCTTTATATGCAGCACCTTGTTGAGCATTTGTGCCGTCGATATGTTCAGGAGCGTTACCTTTGTTGCGTGAATTTTCCCACACAAGTTCGAGTGCAAAATCGGCATTTGACGAAGGGGTAAGAGACTTCCCTTTTACGATATATTTGCCCAAACCTTCCGATTCGGTGAAGTAATACAATAAAATATCGCTGCCGACATATTCAATACCTGTAAACACATACGAGCTAACACCCTCTGTTGCCGAACTTGAATCGGGTACAGCAAAAGAAACTGCCTTTAATGCATCAATTCCACTTGATACGTTATACATCTTAAACTCCAAACTAGCACCATAGTCAGCAGAATATGAGTACACCTTATTGGCAAGGCGAAGGAATGAATGACCTTCAGCTTCTTTGTCAAGAACTCCCTCTTTCCATTGTGAATGTATAGCCATTGGCTCTCCTTTTTTATCCCAACTAAATGAATATTGCACCGGAGTGATTGATTTGCTGTCGATTAAAAGGTTATTGCGAGAGAATGGTGTTACCATAATCGAGACACCTTCACCCCACTTTGCTACACTATAATTAGCATCGTCGGCTGCATAGGTTGTTGCAGTAATTGTGCCATTAGCCACTTTTGTGCCAAGGAACATATATTTATCAACACCCTCAACTGCAACCATTGTATAAAGATATAAATCATTCATTTTACCACTTACAGCAAAACTGCTACCGATAGTCATCTGATTCTCCACGTTGAAAGGCAAATCATTTTTTGATTGAGACACCAATAATTGAGGCGTAGCATTATCATTATCCCATTTATACACTTTCCATGCAGCTGCAGAATCATCGTAATTCATAAACACATGATTACAACCAAGCAATATCCCGTCAGCACTAAATGCGATATCACTTAGATTGTCAACGCCAGTCAAGTCCATACGTTTGATTTCTTCGCCTGTTTCGGGATTTACTATCGATAATATTGGTGATTGATTTGCATCGTGAGCAAGTACATACCATTTACCATTGCGCACCAATGCACGGCGCACTGTCATATTCTTAAATTGTTCAGGGAGGGCAACATTTGCCACATATTGAGGCTCATAATTACCTCTAATTGCCCCTGCTTGTTCAGGATAATCGGTGAGGTTGGGAGGGAAAAGTACATCAGGATTAAGTTCGGGCAAATCTTCAGGATCAAGATAATCGGTAGTAATAAAATCACAACCATAGTTCCCGTAAGTTTTATAAGCATTGTTGGTGTTACATGACCATGCATTTACTTTCAATCCAGCATCATGGTAACGACGTACACCTTCTTTGGTGATTTCGGCTCCTACACCAGAGCCGATGTGTATGCCTTGCTCGCTACACCATGACAAACTGCTCTCAAAGCTTTCTGAATACACAAGCAACATTAATTGAATGTCGGGATAATTTTGGCGAATATGGTTAAGACAAGTTTTCATTGAAGTAAAAAGGAAACAACTATTGCGAAATCCTTTTTCTTCAATCATCTGTATTAGTTTTGGGACATTTGAAAAATCACTATTATTGATACCTGTTGCCCATTTCAATTCGATGAGTGGCAACACATTATATTCTTTACAAATGTCAAGATATTCTTCAAACGAAGTGAGGTGACCTGTGTACTTAACACCTCCACGTGTTTGGCTCAATTCTTCGGCTTTAAGATCTTCCCAATTACTATTAGCAATGGTGAGTGTGCCACCCCATGAAGTAAGATCATCGTTATGGCAACACACAAGCACTCCATCTTTTGTCACTTTTACATCGGTTTCAAGGTAGTGATACCCCTTTTTCGCACCATTTATAAATGCTTCAGTGGAGTTTTCCAACCCCCAATAGCTACCACGGTGACCAATTAACTTGGGCTGAGCAAATGCTGTGGCTACTGCAAACACACACATCAACAAAAGATAGATTTTTTTCATATTGGCTGATTTAGGTATTAATATTTTCGTAAATATACGAATATTTTACGACAAACAACCTATATGAGTAAAATTTTGAGTAACTTTGAACTCTAAATGAGAAAAATCAATCAACATATCAAATTTCTTTTTGTCACATTAGCCACCATCTCATTGGTTGCGTGTGCAAGCATCGGACGCCCCGAAGGTGGTCCTCGCGATGAGATGCCTCCAATTTTCCTCGGTAGTACCCCTGCTCCTGGCGCCACTAATGTATCAACAAAACGAATCGAACTTGTTTTTGATGAGAATGTTCAGGTAAACGAAGTCTCTAATAAAGTGGTCATTTCCCCCGCTCAAAAGGCTATGCCATCAATCATCACAAGCGGGAAGAAGGTCATTGTTGAACTTCGCGACACACTCATTCCCAACACTACATACACTCTCGACTTCTCCGACGCTATTCGCGACCTCAACGAAGGGAATCCCATTGACGGATTTGCTCTTGATTTTTCTACTGGCGCCGTTATCGATACTCTCCGTGTGTCAGGTATGTTGTTTGAAGCTCGCAATCTCGAACCAGCACAAGGCATAATCATAGGTGTACACAGCAACCTCGCTGATTCGGCAATATCAACTCTTAAACTTGAGCGCATTGCAAAGACTAATCAGTTAGGTCAATTCACAGTAAGAGGCCTCAAACCTGGTGAATATCATATATTTGCACTCAATGACAAGAATCGCGATTATCGCTGGGATCGCACCGAAGATGTTGCTTTTTTCGACACTACAATATCCCCTACTGTTGTTCCCATCGAGGTTTTTGATACACTTCGCGCTATTGATGGCACCGATTCACTTGTGGCTCGCCAAGGAACAAAATACCTCCCTAACAACGTATTATTGACATGGTTTAACGAAGGTTGGGCTGCTCAATACCTTAAGGATTATAAACGTCCTGAACGTCGTCGTCTTACATTTAACTTTGCGACCAAATCCGACTCACTCCCCATGATTACCATTGCAAATGGACCTAAAGCTGGACTTGAAGCAAAAGAATGGGCTTTACTCAACGCTAATACAACTCTCGACTCTCTCGAATATTGGATAAAAGACCCTATAGTCCTCGCTCAAGATTCTCTTTATGTGGCGGCAAAATATTTTCGCACCGACACCAATGAAAATCTCACTTGGACAACCGATACTCTAAAACTTTTCTACAAAGAACCTAAGGAGAAGAAAAAGAAAAAAGATGATGAAAATGCCGATTCGGTACCCAAACTATCTTTTATAAACTGGATGCTACAAGCAGCCAACCCTCAAGATATCAACCGACCATTACAATTCCTATCGTCTCAACCTATTGACACTATCCACAACAATAAGATTAAACTTTCTATTAAGCGCGATACGATATGGGAACAAGTCTCTAACGTCAAAATAATTCCCGACTCAGCAGGAAACATACTCCGATATTCAATGCCCTATAAATGGGAACCTGGCGAAAGATATCAATTATTAATTGACTCGGCTGCAATTATAGGCATATATAATGAATGTAATAAAGCGTTCAAACAAGAGTTCTCAGTTCGCCCTACCGAGGACTATGTTAATCTATTTTTCAACATTCTCGATTGCGATCAACCTCTTGTAGTTGAACTTCTTAATAGCAGTGATAAAGTAGTAAAAACTGCTCCAGTTATTGATGGTAAAGCATCATTCAACTATCTCTTGCCTGGCAAATACTATGCTCGTGCATTTATTGACAGCAACAACAACGGCGAATACGACACTGGAAACATTGCTCTCAAACAACAACCCGAAGAGATATATTACTATAACAAGCGTATCAATGCCAAGAAAAATTGGGACATTGAACAATCGTGGAGCATATACGAACAACCTCTCGATCTCCAAAAACCACTTGACATAAAGAAAAACAAACCTGCCCAAAAGAAAGGAGACAAAAAACGTCAAGACGAAGAAAACGAGGAAGATGAGGACGATGAATTTGGCAACTCAAACTATAATTCAAATGCCAATCGCAATTCATCAAATAGTTTCAATAACCGAGGTCTCCGCCAAAACCGCTAATTTTTTAATATAATCAATGGAACAACAAGCGTTAAATAAAGACCTTATAAGTAATCCTCGATTGTGGAGGTTGGCGATACGCATCAATGAAAACAAGGTGCACATTGTGCTATTATGCTCGGTTGAGGACAATTCACTCATATATCGCGAAATTCCTCTTGACTCTGCAACTCTATCGCAACAAAAAGCGTTGGAGGAAGTGATTTACGACAATCCTCTATTACTTAGCGACTTTGACAAAATAGATTGCATCATTGAATCTAACAAGTTCACTATCGTGCCAACTGAAATTAACGATATTGACACGCAAGAAAAGATTTTCAAAGCTTCTTTCCCTAATTTTGAGGGCACTATAATCGACAATAATATTGCCGAACTCAATGCTACAATCCTTATGGGCGTTGATAACGAAATTATCAATTTCCTACGTCGCACCTTTAATAATCCTCGAATATTACATCATTTAACCCCTCTATGCACCTATTTCCATCGCAAAAATCGATTGGGCAATACTGGGAAGATGTATGCTAATATTCACGATAATCACATTGATCTACTATCGTTCAACAAAGACTCGCTACAACTTGCCAACACATTTGAGTTTCGCGAGCCGATAGATGCTATATACTACATTCTCGCTTGCCGTCAAATGCTAAAACTTGATCCTGAGAGCGACGAACTATTTATTGCTGGCAACAATGACATTCGCGAAGCTATTACTCCCACTTTGCGCGAATACCTCGCATATGTTATGCCTATTATCTTCCCTGCCGCAATGTTCAAAGCGGGAAAAGATGCCCTAAATGCTCCATTTGACCTAATAATTTTGCCGTTATGCGAATAATACGAGGAAAATATGGTCGTCGCCGTTTCGACGTACCCACAAATATCACTGCACGCCCAACAACCGATTTCGCTCGCGAAAACCTATTCAACGTACTTGAAAATATGGTTGACTTTGATGGACTCTCTGCTCTTGATCTCTTTGCTGGAACAGGTGCAATAAGTTTTGAACTTCTTTCGCGTGGTTGCGCATCGGTCACTGCCGTTGAGAAAGCATCTACCCAATATGCATTTATGAAAAAAGTAGCAACGCAATTGGGTTGCGATAACTTCAACCTCATGCGAGGTGATGCGTTGCGCTTCGCAGAGTCATCAATGGCAAAATACGACATCATATTTGCCGACCCCCCCTACGATTTGAAAGGATTTGGAGAGATTCCCGAAAAGGTTCTCAACTCACAAATGCTCAAACCTGGCACAATATTCATCATTGAGCATTCTCGCAATTTCGATTTCTCCCACCTTCCACACTTCTCATCACATCGCACCTACGGTAGCGTCAACTTCTCCATCTTCATCATTGATGAGGAAAAATAAATATAGTTTCTTTATAGCACCTATAGTCACTATAGACTCTATGGAATAACAAAAAACGCGACAAAAGTTTTGTGGAATAAAAAAATAACAGTAACTTTGCATCGCATTTGCAAAATGCTATGACTCCGTAGCTCAGTTGGTAGAGCAAATGACTCTTAATCATTGGGTCGAGAGTTCGAGTCTCTCCGGGGTCACTAAGAAGCGTTTCTTAAGAAGCGCTTCTTTTTTTGTACCCATACCTCCTTTTTTCAACACTCAATTCCCTATTTTCAATTCTTTAATGTATCTTTGTAGAAAATTATAATTCCTCATCAACATGAAACAATATCTCGACCTATTGAGCCATATAATGGAAAATGGCACTCAAAAGAGTGACCGCACCGGCACTGGCACTCGTAGTGTGTTTGGCTACCAAATGCGTTTCAACCTTGCCGATGGTTTTCCACTTCTCACCACAAAGAAACTCCACCTCAAGTCAATCATTCATGAGTTGTTGTGGTTCTTAAATGGTGACACCAACACCAAATATCTTCAAGATAATGGCGTGAGAATATGGAACGAATGGGCCGACGAAAATGGCGATCTCGGACATATCTATGGCTATCAATGGCGTTCATGGCCCGACTATAAAGGAGGGCATATTGATCAAATTTCGGAGGTGATTGAAACAATCAAAAACAACCCCGATTCACGTCGCATCATTGTGAGCGCATGGAATGTTGCCGATTTACCTAATATGAACCTTCCTCCTTGCCACGCATTCTTTCAATTCTATGTAGCCGATGGCAAATTGAGTCTTCAACTCTACCAACGCAGTGCCGACACATTCCTCGGTGTGCCTTTCAACATCGCTTCTTATGCACTATTGCTCATGATGGTGGCTCAAGTTACTGGACTTGAAGTAGGCGACTTTGTTCACACCCTTGGCGATGCTCATATCTACAACAATCACTTTGAACAAATCCAAGAGCAACTCTCACGCGAACCTCGCAAACTCCCTCGTATGGTCATCAACCCTGATGTAAAGAGCATCTTTGACTTCAAATACGAAGACTTCACACTCGAGGATTACGATCCACACCCTCATATCAAAGGCGTTGTAGCAGTTTAAATTAGAGGAAAAAGGAAAAAGGAAAGAGAAGAGAGGAAAGATTATATTGAAGACTTAATAATATAAGTTGATATGCAAATTTCAATAATTGTAGCTACTGCTCAGGGTAATGCAATAGGTCGAAAAGGCGACTTACTGTTTCATATTAGTGCCGATTTGCGCCGATTTAAAGAAATCACAATGTCTCACCCCATCATTATGGGGCGCAAAACGTTTGAGTCATTCCCTAAAGGGCCACTCCCTGGACGCGAAAATATTGTTATCACTCGCCAAAGCGATTACCACCACAACGGCATTACTATCGTAGGCTCTCTGTCCGACGCTCTCGCGGCCGCAAATGGTGTAGATGAGGCATTTATCATCGGAGGAGGAGAAATCTATCGTGAGGCAATTAATCACGCTTCAAAGATATATCTCACAGAGATTGACGCAATAGTAGATGATGCCGATACATTCTTCCCCGAAATCAACCCCAATATATGGGAAGAAACCGAAAGTTCAGAATGGTTTACCGACGAACGCAGTGGCGCACGCTATCGCTTCATTTGTTTATCTCGCCGATAACCACTATCTTTGCTCTCCCATAAACAATGCCTCTGTAGTTAAATGGATAGAACAAATCTCTCCTAAAGATTAGATTCGGGTTCGATTCCCGACCGAGGTACAAAAAAAGCAACAAACCACTGCGGTTTGTTGCGTCTTTTGTAGTTATGCCTGTTATCTTTTGACT
>JAFYSL010000030.1 GCA_017559355.1 Muribaculaceae bacterium | reverse complement strand
GGAAGAATTAAACAATGACTGAGAAAAATTTATTGCAATCTAGAATTTTCCCTGCTAAATTCACAAAAAAAATGGTTGACACCTTAAAAAGAGCCAACCATTGATATCATTTAATATGTTTTTCTAAATCAACTTTTCTAAATCACGTGTATTTTTCAACAATTCTTCTTCGGGTATTTCATAATTGGTCAAGTCTCCAGCAAAGTAGCGGTCGTATGACGCCATATCGATCAACCCATGACCAGAGAGATTGAACAGAATTGCCTTTTGAACACCCTCTTCTTTTGCTTTCAATGCCTCACGAATAGCTGCCGATATAGCATGAGAACTTTCGGGAGCCGGAATAATACCTTCGCTTTGCGCAAACATTGTTGCAGCCTTAAAGGTTTCGAGTTGTGGTATATCTACTGCCTCAATCAATCCATCTTCTATCAATTGACTTGGCACCGATCCTGCTCCGTGATAACGAAGTCCTCCGGCATGGATATTTGCAGGAGAGAAATTATGCCCAAGCGTACGCATTGGAATCATTGGAGTATATCCTGCCTCATCACCAAAATCGTATTGGAATACACCACGAGTAAGTTTTGGACACGACGCAGGTTCTGCCGCAATAAAACGAGCATTACGTTCTCCCGAAAAATTATGACGAATAAATGGATATGTAATGCCACAGAAGTTACTACCTCCACCAAAACATCCAATTACAACATCGGGATATTCTCCAGCCATTTCCATTTGCTTTTCAGCCTCCAAGCCGATAACTGTTTGATGCAACGAAACGTGATTAAGCACCGACCCAAGAGTATATTTACAGTTAGGTGTAGCCATTGCCAACTCAACAGCCTCAGAAATTGCCATACCCAACGAGCCTTGATAATTAGGATTATCAGTGATCATCTTACGACCTGCGCGCGTTGACATACTTGGCGACGCAATAACTTGAGCGCCATAAGTTTGCATAATCGAACGGCGATATGGTTTTTGATGATATGACACCTTTACCATATATACAGCTAGCTCAAGTCCGAAATGCTTAGCCGCAAGCGAAAGAGCTGCACCCCATTGACCAGCACCCGTTTCGGTAGTAATATTGGTCACGCCCTCTTTTTTGCAATAATATGCTTGAGGAATTGCAGAATTGAGTTTATGAGAACCTACAGGACTCACACTCTCATTCTTGAAATATATATGTGCTGGAGTATCCAACAATTTTTCCAATCCTCGAGCTCGCACCAATGGTGTTGGACGCCAAATTTTATACATTTCACGCACCTCTTCAGGGATTTCAATCCAACGATCAGTCGTATTCAACTCCTGTTTTACCACCTCTTTTGCAAATAGCGGATATAGTTCCTCTTCTTTAAAAGGTTGCTTTGTTTGAGGGTTCAAGATTGGACGTGGCTTAGTAGGCATATCAGGCAAGACATTATACCAAGCAGTAGGTATGTCTTTTTCAGTCAAAATATACTTTTTTGATTCCATCATTGTATAATTATTGTATATTTATGTTTATTTTTCTCGTTTTTTCAATATTTAATGCAAAGAAATAACAAAATATTCATTTTTCAAAATATTTTTGCAATAAAATTCAAGAATTGAATATATATCATTAAATTTGCACGCAAAGTTATAATTCACATATATAATATAAGCACAAGTATGGCTCAACACAACGAAACGGGGCACTGGGGTGAGGAACTTGCATGTGAAAAACTAATTGCCAATGGATATGCAATATGCCAGCGCAATTTTCGCATAGGACACTACGAACTTGATATTATTGCGATGAAAGGAAATCGCATAGTGTTTGTAGAGGTAAAAACTCGCACAAATCTCAACAGCGATCCAATCGAAGCCATTGACAGCAAAAAGATTTTGCGCATGGTAAGAGCAGCCAACACATACGTAACAACCTTTGACATACCTCACGAAGTACAATTTGATATCATAACGATAGTAGGCACACCCGACAATTACACACTTGAACATATCCCAGACGCATTTATGGCGCCACTGACTACCCGATAGCTTTTACTTTAATAATTTTCACTAAAAAATGTAATAATTATATCTCGAATGCGTTTTATATAAGGAATATCAATAAACCGATATGAAGCGCGTCACAACCGTTATTGTCAATTATAGACTCAAATATTTTTTAGAGCAAACCCTCCTCTCTGTAGAAGAAGCATATACAGAGGTAGATGGGCACACTATTGTCATAGACAATAATTCGGGCGATGATAGCATCGACTTTCTTGAAGAACGCTTCCCTTCGGTAACATTTATTCGGAACAAAGAGAATGTTGGTTTCGCTCGCGCTAATAATCAAGGATTTGCACTTGCCGACACCGATTTTATTCTCGTTCTTAATCCTGATACCATCATAGGAAGCGACACTCTTAAAGACTGCGTAAAATGGATGGACGAACATCCCGAATGTGGCGCAATAGGAGTACAAATGGTTGATGGCAACGGACACTTTCTTCCCGAGTCAAAACGCTCATTCCCTTCAACCTGGAATTCATTCTGCAAACTATTTGGACTTTCCTCATTATTCCCTAAGTCTCGATTATTTGCTCGCTACCACCTCCGTTATCTAAATGAAAACGAGCCACATCAAGTACCTGTATTAGCAGGAGCATTTATGTTGCTTCGCACCGATTTAACAAAGAAAATTGGAGGATTTGACGAAGACTTCTTTATGTATGGCGAGGATATGGATTTATCATTCCGTATGATTACCGACAACATGGTAAATTACTACCTCCCTACCCCAATCATCCACTATAAAGGAGAATGCACAAAGACCGAATCGCTCAATTATGTTAAGATTTTCTACGAGGCCATGCACATATTTTATCGAAAGCATTACCCCCGTAGTTCATGGTTCAATAAGATTGTCGTAAAAGCAGCTATTGTATTCCGCATGGCAATTAGCGCGATTACCACTACTCTAATAAAACCAATCACCCAACTATTTAAGCACAAAGTTAAGGCATGCGACACCTATATCGTAAGCCGACAACCCAACAACATCATGAATATAATTGAGAATGAGGGATTTTCAAGCAACAACATATTCTTCAAAACCTCAGTTAAAGACATTCCTTCAGTTTCAAAAAATATCAATATCATCATTGATGATCGCGACATGAACTATCAGTCTATCATCAATAATATCATCACACATCGCGACTCTCGACGCTTCTTTCATATTTATTCAAGTCGCAATAATCTCATTATTTCTCCTAAAAGACAGCGATAGTGTTCTTTTTATCGCTAATCGTTTATATTTCACACAATTTATTTACTTTTTTATTGCAAATTTAATTTCTTTAAATTAAATTTGCGAAGGGCGTGTTGTATAATTATGCCTTATTCATTCTATAACCATTGAAAACAAAATACAATTAACATAAACCTATTTATCATGAAAAAAATTCTACTAATGGCAGTCGCTGTAGTTATTGGAAGCCAATTACTTGCAGCTCAAAGTACAAAAAGTGGCGTTCTTTCAAATGTTACACAATTAACTAATGACAACGTCAAGTATGAAAATCCTCGTTGGTCGCCCGATGGTGAAAAAATTGCATTTACACAATTTGGATATGATGGTCTTTACATCATGAATGCCAATGGCTCATCAAAAAAACAAATCTTAACCTCGTCGGGTGTGGGATATATGTTCCAATGGAGTGCCGATAGCAAAGAAATTTTGGTTAGAGACACTCGTTGGTCTGAAACATCTGATGGTGCTATGCGCGCACACGCTGCTTGGGCAGTAAATGCTACAACAGGTACAACATTCCGCATGTCGCAAGATGCTGAATATATGCAACCCGCAGCTTGGCGTTATACCAACGGCGTTAAAAGCATTGTTGCTCCTGACACAAAAGTATTAAAAGCCGATTTGACTCCATTGAGTGGGACAATGGCAAAAACTCTTGCTGGAGATAAATATATCAACACAAGTTTTATTTGTGACTTTGAGCACCTCTATATCGTTGACGCATTGGGCAATAAACGCGTCCTCAACGTAGGCCCATCATTCTGCCCTGCTCTTTCTCCCGATGGCAAAAAGGTTGTATTTAATCAAATGGACGACATTTGTGTAATCAATGTAGACGGCACTGGTAAAAAAGTCCTCGGTCGTGGTTTTAATCCAACATGGGTAAACAACAGCCAAATTATTTTCGAAAAAACCGAAGATGATGGTCATGAATATACCGCTGGTGAACTTTACATTATGAATGCCGATGGCAATAATGTTAAAGCTCTCACTGCTACATCAAATCGCATTGAGATGAATCCTTGCATTTCACCTGATGGCAACAAAATAGTGTTCACATCATTTACCGATGGTCAAATTTATGTTGCCGATCTTAAATAATCAACCTTAAAAAACTACCATTATGAAAAAGATATTTTCAATAATAGCACTATTTGTAATTGCAGCAATTGCGATGCCTACTGAAGCTGCAACAAAATGGACTAACTATAATATCATGATTGACCCCGGTCATGGCGGTTCAGACCCTGGTGCGTCTGGTCCTTCTGCCCCACACGAAGCAACATTGGTATTGCGATGTGGTTTGGCTCTACAAAAACGCATTGTAAATGAATGTGGTGGTACTGTAAAAATGACTCGTTCTACAGATACTTTCATCTCACTTTCATCTCGTAAAGCATCATCTGTATCATACGACCCATATATTTTCTGTGCACTTCACCTCAACGCTTTTAATACAACTGCAAAAGGGACTGAAACTTATTACTATTGGACTTCAGGTAATAGTTCTCTTCTTGCTAACAAAGTGCATGCACAACTTATTGCGAACTTCAAAACCGTTAGCGGATTTACCCCAACAAACCGTGGTGTAAAAACTGCAAGTTATACAGTTATCATGGGTTCTTCAAGTGTGCCAGCAATTTTGACCGAAGGTCTTTTCGTTGACAACTCTACTGAGTGGAACATCATTAAGAGCGAATCAAATGATGGTTTCAAGAAATGGGTACAAGGTCACCTTTATGGATTCTATGATCGTCTTGTTTTGCTTAATAGCGATCTTATCGACCCAGCAGGATCTTCTTCAACATCTACTCCTGACCCAACAATGACATTGAATCCAACATCAATGGATTTCTCATGTGTGGAAGGCAAAACAACAACAAATGCAGTAAGCATTAAGGGTTCAAATCTCACTGCTACCCCAACCGCATCTATTTCTGGCACAGGATTCTCAATTTCTTCATCATCATTGACTTCAACTGGTGGTTCGGTTACAGTTAAGTTTGCTCCTACATCAGCAGGTTCATATTCTGGAACGCTCACTATCAAGTCGGGTTCACTATCTAAAACAGTTAAGTTAACTGGTACTGCGACTGCTGCTCCATTGACATTCACTGAAAAATGGAACGCTTCAGACCAAAACGGCACACTCACTAAATTTGGTTGGGACGCAAGCAAAGTTCGCAACATGACTTACAATGCTGGCAAACTTTACCTCGTGTATAACCACAGCGACATTAAAGTTATTAACGCTCAAACAGGTGCCGACCTTGGCAATCTCGACAAAACTGGCATCGAAGGTGGTACACTCACTCTTTGCGACGTTAAGGCTTGTGATGGCAAAATTGTAGCTTGTAATCTCGCAACAACTGGTGAATTCCGCGTATATGTGTGGGACGATGACAACTCGGCTCCTCGCGTATTATTAAGCACAACTAACTTTGGCGGCGCAACTCGTATTGGTGACTATATCGGTTTCTATGGCACATGGTCAAGTGGTAAAATCTCATTTGGTCACTATGCATCTGATGCAACTCGCATCGTATCATACGCAATCACCGATGGCAAATGTGCAACAACTCCTACTGTTGTAAATGCCACAACCGATGGTTCAACAATCCTTAACACTGGTGGTTCAACTCGCGTATATCCAGGTTCTAACTACTATTGGATTGATGGTAAAAACAACCACACTACCCGCTTGAACAGTTCGGGGACACGCGAATACTACATTGACTCTGAAGAAACTTGGGGTACTGCATTCCAAACATTCACTTGGAAAGGTGCAGAATATGGTGTTGCCATGACATTCAACACAATGGAAGGTGACAACTGGAACACTCAAACCGATGCCCAAAAAGCGAAAAACTATACTGGTGGCCGCATGAAACTTCTCAAGAAAGATTCAGAATGGAGCAAACCTACCGACTGCGGTGACTATCCTTCAGCAGGTTTAAGTTCAACCGTTCAAAACACCAACTGTACTGGTAACGTTATTGCTGCTGTTAATGGCACAAGTGGTGTTGAAGCATGGGTATTGTCAACCGGACAAGGTATTGCATATTACCTTCATGGCACAGCATCTTCTAATACAGTTGAAGAGGTTAAACCAGTTTCTCCAACAATCTCAGCAAGTGCAACATCTGCTTCACTTTCTACCGAAGTAGGCACTCCAGTAACCAAGAAAATCACAATCAATGGTAGCAACCTCACAGGCAATATTAGCCTTGCTCTTTCAGGAACAAATGCTAATCAATTCTCATTGAGCACTACTTCTCTTTCAAGCACAGGTGGCGATGTTACAATTACTTATAACCCTACTGCCGGTGGCTCTCATAGCGCAACAATTACTGCATCTTCTGCAGGCGCTGATGATGTAAAAATAACATTGAAAGGTACTGCAACCGAAAAACTCATTGTTACAGGCGCTACTCTCGCTCAAGATTGGGCTGTTACAAGCGACATTCTTACTGCAAACACTAATTCTCGTTGGGCTGCAGGTAAAGGTGGCAAGATTTATGTAAACGATATGGCAAACTCTAAATTGTACTATTATACTAAGTCAGGAAAAACAGAAGTTTGCGCATCAGCAACAGGTTCAGCAATTGCAATGGACGACGCTGGCAACATCGTTATCAATACCACTATTTACACAGCGGCTGCTACTTCATTCAAGATTTTACCTGCAGGCAAAACTACATTCCAATATCTCACCGTTACCCTCCCCGATGGCATGACCACTAACCAAATGCAATATATGGGACACATCGTTGGCAACATTATGAACGACGGTGGCGGTGTAATGTTCCTATTCCCTAAAGGCGCTACATCAGTTGCTAAGATTTACATTCAAAATGGTGTACAAAAATCATGCAAGAAAATTGACATTGGTGTTATCACTGCCGATGCTCAATCAATCGTGATACCATTAGAAAGCAACAATAATAGCGATGCCATCGCAGTACGTTTACGTGGTAATAAAGACTTCTTCTATCACAACGGCACTGAATTTGTGGCTTATGCAAACAATGGTATCAACAGCACACAAGGTGGTACATTCTTCACTCTCAACGAAACTCTTTATGCCGTTGAACCTATTGGCACAAACTATGTAGATGGGTTCCAAGTTGTGGATATTACAAACAACAAGATTGTTGCTACTCACACTGCACAATTCACAACTCAAGCATGTGCACCTAATGCTAACTGCATCACAGCCGAAATCGTTGGCGACTACGAAGCAAGACTATACCAATATGTGCCTGGTCAAATGGCTGCTCAATACACATTCAAACTCACTACAACTACCGACGTTGAAGAAGTTGTTGCAGAAAAAGCATCAATGAACATCTTTGTAAGAAACAACACTCTTTATATCGGCGGTGTAGATGTTGAAAACCTTGCGATCTTCGGCATTTCTGGTGCAATGGTTGCTAATGAAATGAGCGTTGACCAATATGACCTCAGTGGACTCAATAAGGGTGTTTATATCGTAAGAGTAGTTGACGCTAACGGCGATGTTCATGTTGCTAAATTTGCTAAATAAGTAACATTATTTTTCCATAAGTAAAAAAGAGGACTTCGGTCCTCTTTTTTTTTGCTTTTACACTCAACAAATACACTGCTATTTGCGTTATATAATATAGTAACCAACGAAAAAACACAACTCTATGAAATCAGTAAAAGACACATTATTAGAGCGTAGAAGCACTCGACGTTATGAGCGTCAAGAAATTTCACAAAGCAACCTCAATCTTATTTATGCTGCTATTCGCAACACCCCTACCAGTTACAATGGTCAACAATTCTCGGTAATTGACGTTTCTGACCAAGAAACAAAAATAAAACTTTATGAGTTGACTAATCAAAAACAAATAAAGACTTGTAATCGTTTTCTCCTATTTTGTGCCGATTATAATAAAATTAGCACTATTGCCAATGCCAAACATATTGAAATGCCACAATTTCAACACACCGTAGACGGAGTGATGGTGGGCATTATTGATGCGTCACTTGCAATGATGAGTGCCGTAGTCGCAGCCGAATCGTGTGCTCTTGGCACATGTTGCATAGGATATGCTCGCACAGCAGCCCCTACAGAAATAGCAAAATTGTTAGAATTACCTCAAGGAGTATTTGCCGTGTGTGGATTAGCCATTGGTGTACCTCGCGAAGTAAACGATCTAAAGCCCAAACAACCTAAGGAACTCGTAATTCATCGCAACAAATATCGTTCAGACGATATGAGCAATGACTTACTAAAATATGACCAACGAATCATTGAATACAATGCGTCTCGTAGCGGTGCTACGAGCAAAAATGATTGGGCATCACATATTATTAATTACTATCGCGAAGCAATGAACTACGAGATGCTCAAAGCATTACAACTACAAGGATTTGACCTAAAAAAATAACGTTATAAAATTTTAATAAAAAAATAGCATAAAGCGACTTTTGCTATTGCAAGAATGTCGCTTTTTATCTAATTTCGCATATAAATTCTAATGTATAACATATTTAATCTTAACAATCATGGCAGAATTAAAAGGTTCTAAAACCGAAAAAAATCTACAAGAAGCATTTGCTGGCGAATCAATGGCTCGCAACAAATACACTTATTACGCTTCTCAAGCTCGCAAAGATGGCTACGAACAAATCGCTAAAATCTTTGAAGAAACTGCAAACAACGAAAAAGAACACGCTAAAATTTGGTTCAAACTCCTTCATGGCGATGCTGTTCCTGCAACTACTGAAAATCTTCTCGATGCAGCACAAGGTGAAAACTATGAATGGACCGACATGTATGCTCGTTTTGCTGAAGAAGCTCGCGAAGAAGGCTTTACTAAAATCGCAGCTCTCTTTGACATGGTAGGCAAAATCGAAAAAGAACACGAAGAACGCTATCGCAAACTTCTCGCTAACGTTGAAGGTCAATTAGTATTCTCTCGCGAAGGCGACTGCATCTGGGAATGTGCTAACTGTGGTCACATCGTTATCGGCAAAAAAGCTCCTGAAATGTGCCCTGTGTGCAAACACCCAAAAGCATTCTTCCAAATCAAAGCCGAAAATTATTAATCAATCTGTTTGAGTACATAAACAAAGGACGCACCGCATGGTGCGTCCTTTGTTTTTAATCTTTTTTTTGTCATTCTGTTCTTATTTTTGATAGTTGTTTTTTGTTTGCATCGCATATTAAATAATTCCCTTTTTCGGGCTGTTCCACTTGCCCTATGGGGGAATTGCGTTTTTGCTCTGATGGTTTTAGCTTAGGAATAGAGTGAATGCCCTTACCTATAGACTTTCACATACTAACCGGAAGCCGACATTGTTGTAGCGATAGCTCGGAGTGTCGTTGTAGCGATCCGACACACGGCAGCGCCGCGCACTGTGGAACCAGCCACCACCACGATGCACGCGGTGAGAGCCTGAAGTAGGGCCAGTAGGATTAGTCTGTGATGATGATGAATAACTACCATACCAATCGCTACACCATTCCCATACATTACCACTCATATCATATATCCCTAATTCATTAGGGGCTTTGGTGCCTACTGGGTGGGTGCCATAATCGGGGGAACTTGAGTCCACACCATCACATGCATTATCATCATACCACGCTACATCGCCTATTGTGTTACTCCCTGAGTATTTATAACCTTTGCTCTTATTTCCTCCTCGAGCAGCATATTCCCACTCGGCTTCGGTGGGAAGACGGAAGGTCTTTCCTGTAATTTTATTCAAGCGTGGTATAAAGATATTGACTATATCTTCCCAACTTACATAATAGGCAGGATAGTAATCCCCTACTCCATAACTTGATGAGGGATTTGAGTCTAACCACACATCTGAAGCGTATGCACTAATCGTTGAACCATCGGCACAGGTGCCACTGTATTTCATAACATATTCCCACAACTGTTG
>JAFYSL010000029.1 GCA_017559355.1 Muribaculaceae bacterium | reverse complement strand
CCACTAGGTATTCACACTGGTGAGTCAATCGTTGTTGCTCCTATCGTGTCATTGACACAAGAGCAAATCAAGATGTTGCAAGACATCGCTATTAAAGTGGTACGCCACATTGGTATCGTAGGTGAATGTAACATCCAATATGCATTTAATGCTGAAACTAACGATTATCGTATCATCGAGATTAATGCTCGTTTGAGCCGTAGTTCGGCTCTCGCATCAAAAGCTTCAGGTTATCCTTTGGCATTTGTTGCTGCTAAACTTGCTCTTGGTTATACTCTTGACCAAATCGGTGAAATGGGTACTCCAAACTCAGCATACGTTGCTCCGTCGGTTGATTATATGATTGTAAAAATCCCTCGTTGGGACTTGACTAAATTTGCTAACGTTGATCGCGAAATTGGTTCTTCAATGAAATCGGTTGGTGAAATCATGTCAATCGGTAAATCTTTTGAAGAAATTATTCAAAAAGGTCTTCGTATGATTGGTCAAGGCATGCACGGCTTTGTTGGTAACCGTGACGTGAAATTCGATGATCTCGACCATGCTTTGTCGCACCCAACTGATCTCCGTATTTTTGCAATTGCTCAAGCCCTTGAACAAGGCTACACTGTTGAACGTATCGAAGAGTTGACAAAAATCGATTCTTGGTTCTTGTCACGTCTTAAAAATATTGTTGATTACGCAAAGTTCTTAGCGAATATAATAAGATTGAAGATCTTCCTGCTGAAGTTCTTGCCGAAGCAAAACGTCTTGGTTTTAGTGACTTCCAAATCGCTCGTTGCGTAGAAAACCCAACTTCTACTTACGAAGCTGACGTATTGCGCGTGCGTGAACATCGTAAAGCTAACAACGTAACCCCTAAAGTGTGTCGCATCAACACTGTTGCATCGGAATATCCCGATTTGACAAATTACTTATATGTAACTTATGGTGCCGATGCTCACCAAATTCCTTACGATTATAACTCTGGCAAAAATATTGTAGTACTTGGTTCTGGTGCTTATCGCATCGGTAGCTCGGTAGAATTTGACTGGTGTTCAGTTAACGCTGTTAGCACTTGTCGCAAACTCGGTTATAAATCAATTATGATTAACTATAACCCTGAAACTGTGTCAACAGACTACGATATGTGCGACCGTCTTTACTTCGATGAATTGAGCTTCGAACGTGTACTCGACGTTATCGACCTCGAAACTCCACGTGGTGTTATCGTATCAGTAGGTGGTCAAATTCCTAACAACCTTGCGATGAAACTTTATCGTCGTCATGTGCCTGTGCTTGGTACTTCGCCAATCTGTATCGACCGTGCTGAAAACCGTCACAAATTCTCAGCAATGCTCGACAGTCTTGGTATTGACCAACCACGTTGGAAAGAGTTGACAAGTTTCGATGATATCGACAAATTCGTTGCCGAAGTAGGATTTCCAGTATTGATTCGTCCAAGTTATGTGCTTTCAGGTGCAGCGATGAACGTGTGCTACGACCACGAATCAATGTATGAATTCCTTGGTGCTGCAGCAAAAGTATCAAAAGAATTCCCTGTTGTGGTTTCTGAATTCTTGCAAAATGCAAAAGAAATCGAATTTGACGCAGTTGCTCGCAATGGTGAAGTCATTGAATATGCAATTTCTGAGCACGTAGAGTTTGCTGGTGTTCACTCTGGTGACGCTACACTCGTGTTCCCTGCTCAAAAAATATATATGGAAACTGCTCGTCGCATCAAACGCATCAGTAAGACTATTGCAAAAGAACTTAACATTTCTGGTCCTTTCAATATTCAATATCTTGCAAAGAACAATGATGTGAAAGTAATCGAATGTAACTTGCGTGCATCTCGTAGTTTCCCATTCGTTTCAAAAATCCTCAAACGCAACTTCATTGATACAGCAACTCGCATCATGCTCAATGAGCCAGTAGAAAAAGCCGATACATCAACATTCGACATCGACTATATCGGTATCAAAGCATCTCAATTCTCATTTGCTCGTCTCCACAAGGCTGACCCAGTTCTCGGTGTAGATATGGCTTCAACTGGTGAGGTAGGTTGCTTGGGAGCTGACTTTGACGAAGCATTGTTGAATGCAATGATTTCAGTAGGTCACCACGTGCCCGATAAGAGCAAAGGTGTACTCGTATCATCAGGTGATGTGCGTGGTAAAGTTGATATGCTCGATTGTTGTCAAATGCTTGCTGAAGCAGGATATAAACTTTATGCAACTGAAGGTACTGCTAAATTCCTCAAAGAAAATGATGTAAATGCAGTTACAGTGGGTTGGCCTGATGAAGAGGGTGAGAATATCCTTGACCTCATCGCTAACCATGGTATTGACTTGGTAATCAACATTCCAAAGAACCACAGCAAACGTGAGTTGACTAATGGTTATCGCATCCGCCGTTCGGCAATCGACCACAATATTCCATTGTTGACCAACGCTCGCCTCGCAGCTGCATATATCCGTGCATTCATCAACAAACCTGTTGACGATATTAACATCGCAGCTTGGAGCGAATACTAATTGAATAATAAATAATTCAATATAAAAACAAACCCACTCTTGAATTCAAGGGTGGGCTTGTTTTTTGTAGAAGTTTAAAAAGAGTTCTAAAAATCAATTGATTTGAAGTTACTACGCATATATTTTTTAGTATAGCATTTGAAGTGCCACCATTCGCAACGATATGTGTGAAATCCTGCTTTGCGCATTACTTTGCGTAGTATTTGGCGATTGTTGTAAGCCTCTTGTGAAAGTTTGCCTATTTTGAGATTATAAGACTCATTGTTGATGTGGGATAGGGTAGAGAATTCATCAAATCCAGCTCCCATGTCGAGAGGTTCTCCTTTATATAATATAGTGACATCAACTGCACAACCATAATTGTGATAGCCACCTCCATTAACGGGCTTTGCTACGTATTGGCTAAATTTTGTGCCTTGCACCTTTTCATACATCATGCGTTGAGCACTCAATGGGCGTGCAGCATCGTATATCACAAGAGAGTATTCTGGATTGATTTCTTTGAGGTATTTTTGGGCGTTAATAACCATTTTTGCAATTTCGGGACGAAGGTAGGCTTTATATAGGTCGCCATACATGTTGATGCCCATAAAATTATCGGTTGAGGAATATTTCAAGTCAACATGAATAGTCGAGTCGAGTGTTTGTACATCAACAAATCCCATTTTTGCAAATTCGGCATCATAGTCAACGGCGAAGGTTTTGCTCATGGCTAAAATAGATATAAAAAAAGTGAGAATAAAACGTCTCATATGGATTCTTGTATTTTAATGATATTGCAAAGATAGTTTTTATAATTTAATTAGGGCACTATTGAGTAGAAAATATGAGATATTGAACCGAAGAATTTATAGAAGTTTCATTAAAATTTCGTGTTGTCATTTTTTTTGTATAATTTTGGATAATAATTAAATAAACTAACTATAAATAACCTATATGCTTACCACAGAAGACATGAAGACCCTTGAAGCAAAGGGTGTATCTCAATCAGAATTAGAAGCGCAAATAGAACGTTTTAAGACTGGATTCCCATTCTTGAAAATAGCCAACTCTGCTCAAATCGGAAATGGAATAATGAAACTAACTCCCGAAGAGGAGGCAGAAGCCGTTGCTCGTTGGAAAAAATATCTCGCCGATGGTGGTGAGGTGTGTAAATTTGTTCCTGCATCGGGCGCTGCATCTCGTATGTTTAAGTCGTTGTTCTCTTTTGTTGAAGGTGAAGCAGATGTCCCAGCTGAAGAATCTGATGTGGCAAAATTGATTGCTGATATTCATAACTTAGCATTCATTGGCGAACTAAATGACGTTGCCATAAAATTGTATTCTAAAGATGTTGATGCATTGATTGCTGAAGGTGAATATAAAAAGGTAATCGCTGCGATAATTCTCCCTGAAGGATTAAATTATGGTAATCTTCCTAAAGGATTGCTCACATTCCACGCTTATGCCGATGGTACAACACGCACACCAGTAGAGGAGCAACTTGTAGAGGGAGCACAATCGGCAACAGGTGCTGATGGTGTTGTACATCTTCATTTTACGGTATCGGGTAATCATCGTCAACTATTTGCCGATAAACTTGCTGCAAAAGTTCCTGCTCTCGAAGAAAAAATGGGAGTGAAGTTTGATATCTCAATGTCAGAACAAAAGGCTTCGACCGATACAGTTGCAGTAAATCCAGATAATACACTCTTCCGTGAAAATGGTTCGCTTGTATTCCGTCCTGGAGGTCATGGTGCATTGATTGCAAATCTCAATGATATAGATTCTGCAGCAGTATTTATTAAAAATATTGATAACGTAGTTCCCGATTCATTCCGAGATGCAACTCTTCAATATAAACAAGTTATTGCTGGTTGCATGATGCAAGCACACGATAAGATTGAAGAGTATTTACGCAAAATCAATGAAGGTAACTATACTATTGAAGATGTGAGAGAAATGATAGAATTCCTCCACAAAACGCTTAATGTGCGTGATGAGCAAATGAAGCATCTTGAAGATGTTGATCTTGTACTTTATATAAAGAATAAACTTGATCGACCATTGCGTGTGTGTGGTATGGTGCGTAATGAAGGAGAGCCAGGTGGGGGACCATATATCGCGTATAATGCTGATGGCTCGACATCTCCTCAAATTCTCGAAAGTCACCAAATCGATCTCTCTCGTGATGATTATAAGGCAATGATGGCGCAAGCAACACACTTTAATCCAGTTGATTTGGTGTGCTACATTAAAGATATTGATGGAAATCACTACGACTTGCCTAAGTATGTTGACCCTGCTACTGGATTTATCTCAAATAAATCTTTGCACGGCAAAGAATTGCGTGCTCTCGAATTACCAGGATTGTGGAATGGCGCAATGAGCGATTGGAACACAATTTTCGTTGAAGTGCCTATCGAAACATTCAATCCAGTTAAAACTGTCAACGATCTCTTGCGTCCTACTCATCAAGGATAATTGAGAATCGTCAATTGTTATATATAGCAAGAGCGCTCCAAGTGGGCGCTCTTTTTTGTGGTGGTGTTTATTGGCAATATTGAAGACCTTGCTGGTAGCAGGAATGCAAGGCTTGGCAATAATTTGACTAGTCCTAAATAAGCGTTACAGAAATTAATACTTATTTATTAGGATAAAATTAATAAGAATTTCAACCCACAATGGAGCTAGTTTCATTGTGGGTTGCTTTTTTATAAGTTTTATCGATTAAGCGTTTTTTACTCTAAGTTCATCCTACTTTTTGTTCAGAGAACCTAAAAATTGGCAAAAATTAACCATTTTTAATATTATGGCAGATTACCCACAAGATTAATTATCTTAATTTGTAATTAATAGATTAATTTAATTTATTGCAAATATGAAAAAGTTGAATTTTTTGAGCATCATTGCTTGTGTGGTAATGTGTGTGGGAACAGTTTCGTGTGGAGGTCCCGAAGCTGTTGATTTGGGTTTGCCAAGTGGTACAAAATGGGCAAGTTATAATGTGGGAGCTTTGTCGCCTGAGGAAACAGGTGGTTTTTATGCTTGGGGAGAAGTCGAAGAAAAGAATAACTATTCCGATTCTACATATAAATATGCTAATGCTTCCAATGGATATAGACCAATTAATATTGGCGAAAATATCAGTGGAACAGAATATGATGTGGCTCGTAAAAATTGGGGTGGAGACTGGCGAATGCCTACAAAAGAAGAAATTGGAGAGTTAAGAGATAATTGTAGATGGGTGAAAATTATATATAATGGAGTAAGAGGGTATAAGGTTATTGGACCTAATGGAAATAGTATATTTTTGCCAGCATGTGGATGTCGTGTTGGCACAGAGTTAAGAATGATGGGTCAATATAACACATGGAAAAATCTTGCTGGCTATTATTGGAGTGCAAGCTCATCTGATGATGGGAGGGCTGCAGTTGAAATGGTATTATCTTCTAATGCTTGTTTTACAATTGGAACATCTGAAGGATGTCAAGGACATGTAATTCGTCCTGTTAAATAGTGATATTTTGAAATTCTTTTTCATTTTGTATAAATAATTTATTATGAAAAGATATAAGATTTTAAGCCTGATTATTTGTGTTATAATTGGAGTGGCTTTAGTATCATGTGGTAGCGATTCCTCAAATGAGAAGCCTACAATTGATGAATATGGAGTGTGTATAGATCAAGAAGTTGATTTGGGATTGCCAAGTGGTAAGATTTGGGCAGGTTGGAACATCGGAGCAACTTCCCCTGAAGAATATGGCGACTATTTTTCATGGGGCGAAACTCAACCCAAAGCGAATTATACGTTCGATTCTTACATGCATACTGAATACTCTCCTCAAACTTATAATCACGATTATGTCAATATTGGTTGCGAAATTTCTGCTACTAAGTATGATGCGGCTCAATATATGTGGGGAAGCGATTGGAGAATGCCTACTAAAACCGAACTTGAAGAACTGGTTTATGAATGTACTTGGGAAGACTTTGAATATAAAGGAGTCAAAGGTTTTTTGATCACTGGTCCCAATGAGGTTTCGATGTTTCTTCCTGCAGCCGGAGTTAAAGAGATGGATTTGAATTGGTCGGTAAATTTTGACGCGTCATCGTTACAGTATGATGGCGAGTCGGGCGACTATTGGTGCTCTACTAGGTCAGAGAATTACAATGGAGAAGCATATAAGTTGCGTATTTCAAGGAGAGGGCTCCCAGAAGTTGCTAAGTATAATCGTACTCGAGGGATTCCCATACGTCCAATTAAACGCATTCCAGTAAATGAATCGTGTGTAGGAGAAGAAGTTGATTTAGGATTGCCAAGTGGAACAAAATGGGCAAGTTGGAATGTTGGAGCAACGGCTCCTCATGAATATGGAACTTGCTATGCTTGGGGAGAAATTGAAGAGAAGAATGGGGCTTACACATGGGATACATACAAGTATTATGAAAATGTAAATGATACATTGCAAAGATGCATGGATATAGGTGAAAATATCAGTGGCACAGAATATGATGTTGCTCGTCAAAAGTGGGGTAATGGTTGGCGTATGCCTACTAAAGATGAGTTTGATGAACTTTGTAAGGAATGTAAGTGGAATTGGACACAGCGTAATTGGATAAATGGTTATGAAGTTGTCGGTCCGAATGGTAATAGTATATTTCTACCTGTTACTTTTGCTGATGGCGATATGGGGGCATATTCAAGTGCTTCGTCTGCCGAAGATGAAAGAAGCCGATGGGTATGTGCTTTTTCTGGTTTGTACAGAATCAGCAAGATAGGTAGTTATTTACGTTATTTCCCATGTTCTATTCGTTCAGTAAAAACGAGTGAGAAATAATTATAAATGAAAAATAAATAAAATGAAAAAAGCATCGCTAATTGGCGATGCTTTTTTCATTAAGGCTATTTATTGATTAATTAGTTTTCGATATTCTTTAGGAGAAACACCTATTATTCTTTTAAAATATTTCCCAAATATAGATTGTGTTGAAAAATTTAGCATGTTACTTATTTGCTGAATTGTTAGAGTCGTTGAAGTTAGTAATGCTTTACATTCGGTAGTTACATATTCGTCAATAACATTGGAAGCCGATTTGCCCGATACATCTTTTATTACTCTTGATAAATGTTTAGAAGTAATACAAAGTCTATTGGCGTAAAACGTAACTTCGCGTGAGATATGATAGTTTTGGCTTAATAATTTTAAGAATTCAGAGTATATCTCTTCTTGGCGGCTTGGGGTTGCATTGTTGCTCATAAAGCTATGTTTTATGTGGGAATATCCATAAAACATGGCAAGCGTCAGATGGTGTACGGTGTTGATTTTGTAGTTGGAGTGTGGTGAACGGGTGATGTTGAGCAATAATTCATAATATTGACTAAAAATATTTTTTTCATCATTGAAACATACGATAGGATTGGTGAGTATGGATAAATATAATTGATTTATTGGGCTGTTGTCGGAGTTGGAGAATAGTTGATTTGTAAATGAATCAGACATTACGATTGCTCTACATTGTAAATCGTCGGAGTAACTTATTAATTCAAATGTTTGTCCATACATTATTATCAACACTGCGGGAGCTTTAATGTGATATTCCCGCATGTTTATTTTGAAGACAGCCTCGCCATTATCGTATATAATGGCCATTGAAACATCGGTTTTGTAAGGTTTGTTCCCGATGTATCGATTTGCACGAATGAAATTGGCATCACTAATTAATAAAATGTCGGTTCCTATTCGATGATTATCGGGAACCATTTCTTCTATTTGTTGACGCCATTTTAATTGTTTTATATTTGTATTCATGTTGTTGATAATTGTTGCAAATATACCAATTTTTCTATTGCTAATAAGTGTGAATTATTTAAAAATGCGAATAATAGCCCAATATTTGTGTGCATTGTCAAAATTATTACAAGTGAAAGAGTGTACCTTTGTGTGTGAAATTTTAATAAATCTATTATGAAAACTTATAAGTTGAAAACTGACAAGATTGAAGAAAAGGTTGTAGAAGCCTATAAAAAGGTTGAAGATGGAACTGTAAATGTTTACAAAGGAGTAGAAAATGCAGTAGTGGGTGTTTATAAAACTATTGAGAAAAAATTTGTAGATAAGTTTTTAGAAGAGCAACCCGAAAAAGAGGTTACCTGGACAAAAAGTAGGATGAAAATACACTAAAAAACTCTTAGTAGACAAAAAGTATGATAAATACCACATTGAAAGCTTTCAATGGGGTATTTATGCCTAATATTTTCTTTTAATATATTCATCCAATAGTTTCTTGCGATTGTTTCTGCTTATACCTCTATGGACTCTTGTTTTACTTTTAATATCAGAAAAGACTCCCTCTAATGCATTGTTGGTATTAGGTAGTCCAGTTTCGGGATGGTCATAAAAAGTCCATAACAACTGCATGTTACGTTTAATGCTTAGGTAGGCACTACGTAACCTTGGACGCATAAATGGTGGTGTTTTTCGTTTTATT
>JAFYSL010000002.1 GCA_017559355.1 Muribaculaceae bacterium | reverse complement strand
TCAACTAGCTTTACTTTCGACCGTTCAAAAAGTTTATCCATGTTTGTGTTATTTATAACCGACACAAATTTAGTAAAATTGTCGTTCGCAACAAACAATTTTTCGAAAAAATGTCGATTGCATGTCAAAAATCATTTAAATTCACCTCGATATTCAATGTATGCACATCCTTTGCAATTATAAACTTTCCTAGTTCAGTTATATGATGTTAATTTATTATCTGCAATCCTTTCGCATCAATATTCCCTAAAAACACGCATATCGCTCAAAAAGTAGGCTTAATATGCACCAAATTACCATAAAAAAGAGTAATTTTGCAGAATAATTTACCAATGTATGGCTATTAAGAACAATGTGATGATTGTGCGTCAGCGATTATTGACGCGATTGATCAGTCTCTGGAATAAAGATGAATTGGTTGAGAAAATCGACCGTTTGCCTATCGAACTAAGTCCTCGCAAGTCAAATGTGCTCGCTCGTTGCTGTGTGCATAAAGAGCGCGCCGTGTGGAAATATAAATCATTGCCACTTATGGGATTTGATATGAGCGATGAAGATGACGAATTAACTCCACTATCGGAATATGCTAATCGTGCATTAAATCGTGAAAAAACTCGAGACAATATTATGTGCGTGGTCGATGAAGCATGTTCATCGTGTGTGCGCTCCAATTATCAAATTACCAATCTCTGCCGTGGTTGTGTGGCGCGTGCTTGCTCGCTCAACTGCCCCAAAGATGCAATCGAATTTGATTCAGAAACAAGTCAAGGGCGCATCAATCAATCTAAATGTATTAGCTGCGGTAAATGTTTCAATAGTTGCCCCTACCACGCTATCGTCCACATTCCTATTCCTTGCGAAGAGGCTTGCCCAGTGGGAGCTATCAGTAAAGATGAATTTGGGGTAGAGCATATCGACGAAACAAAATGTATCTACTGTGGTAAATGTATCAATAGTTGCCCATTTGGTGCTATTTTTGAGATTTCGCAAGTGTTTGACATTCTTCAATGCATCAAGCGAGGCGAAAAAGTTGTAGCCATGGTTGCACCAGCAATCCTTTCGCAATACAAAGCACCTGCCGAGTTTATCTACAATTCAATCAAAGAAATCGGTTTTGCCGATGTTGTAGAGGTAGCTCAAGGGGCAGTAGTTACTACCGAAAAAGAGAGCGAAGAACTAAAAGAGAAACTCGAGGAGGGTCAAGCATTTATGACTACTTCATGTTGCCCTGCCTATGTTGAAATGGCCGAAAAGCATGCTCCTGAGTTGAAACAATACATTTCAAGCACTCGTTCGCCAATGTACTACACAGCGCAAATAGTGCGCGAGCAACACCCCGATGCAAAGGTAGTATTCATCGGTCCATGTATCGCCAAGCGCAAAGAGGCGCGCAAAGATGATGCTGTTGACTTTGTAATGACATTTGAAGAGTTACAATCAGTATTTGAGGGAATGGAGATTTTGCTTGATGAGGAAAAAATATACCGTCTCCCCATTAAGGTAGCACGCGAAGCTCATGGTTTTGCGCAAAATGGTGGTGTGACAGCAGCCGTTGCGGCACACGTTAACGGAGCATTCACATTTACGCATCAACAAATATCAAATCTTGATAAAAAGACCGTTGCGCTCTTGAAGGCTTATGGTAAAACTGGCAAATCACCAGCACAATTCCTCGAAGTAATGGCGTGCGAAGGTGGTTGTATTTCAGGTCCAAGTCTGCACACTGCCTACGACTCAGGACGCAAACTCTTCAACGAAGCATTGAAAAGCAAAGAACCTCTTCACAAACCCGAAGAATGATTACACTGATTAATCGATTGGCAAGTGTGCAACATCTTGACAACGACAATCTATCTAAATTGATTGCCACCTGTTGCCACGACGACAATCTATTTAATCAATTACGAGATAAAGCCACCCAAACTGCTCGCGAGCAGTTTGGGCTTGGTGTTTATATGCGAGGACTTGTAGAGATTAGTAGTTATTGTAAAAACAATTGCTATTACTGTGGATTGCGTCGCGACAATAAAAATGCATCGCGCTATCGTCTTAGTGATGAGGATATTCTTGCATGTTGTAATGAGGGATATGCTGTGGGGTTGCGCACATTTGTATTGCAGGGGGGCGAAGACGCTGCGTTTGCCGACAATCGACTTGTGTCACTCATTACGCAGATACGCCACACCTGCCCCGATGCTGCGATAACCCTCTCGCTTGGCGAACGTTCAGCTGAGTCGTATCAACATCTTTTTGAAGCAGGAGCATCACGCTATCTTCTTCGTCATGAGGCAGCAAATCCGTTGCTTTACGACCATCTCCACCCCTCTAATATGTCGCACGCTAATCGTATCAACTGCATAAAATCGCTCATCGCAATTGGCTATCAAACGGGCATGGGCATGATGGTAGGCGCACCAGGGCAAACGATAGAGCATCTTATCGACGATTTGTTGTTGATGAAGCAGTTGCAGCCTCAAATGATAGGGATTGGTACCTTTATTCCTCACCCCGACACTCCATTTGGCATGCATCATTCAGGCGATTTGCGACTCACCTACATAGTCATCGCAATTGCTCGATTGATGCACCCTCAAGCGAATATTCCTGCTACCACAGCATTACAAACGCTATCCCCTACAGGCTATATCGACGGCATATTGTCGGGAGCAAATGTTGTAATGCCCAATATTACACCTCTCGCACTGCGCCCACAATACGAAATCTACAAAGGGAAACACCACACCAATACCCCTATCGCCGAAACTATACAATCATTAGCACAACAACTCGCAACCATCGGCTACCACCTCTAAAAAAACACCCACGCCAGGGAAGGTTTAGACAGAAAGACATAATGAGCAGAATGACAGAAGTTTATTTTGTTGAAATTCACTGCGTTAGCTTTATGTTTTTTATGTCATTCTGTCAAAAAAAAGCATAGGCTGACATAATATTGTTTTTATCCCCTCTCCACTTCGTGATGCTCCCTCTACGCAAGGGGAGAGTTAGCTAATGCAAAGGGATATAGGGTAATAGGAAAAGCTCTCCCTCTTATTGAGTGGGTGTGACTGTAAAGCCGAGGGGGTTCATAAAAGAGGGGTGAGGAAAATTGAGAATTGAGCCCTTCGGAGTTCTCAGTTTAAAAGGCTTTCAATTTTTAATCCTAAATTCAAAATATCGTTTTTTTTGTTTTTTCTGTTTTAATTTTGGTTTTTTAGATTGATTTTCATATATTTGCCCAATTAATTGGGTGAATGTCCCTTGATTTGTTTGTTCAAAGGGAATTTGTCCTAATAAATAAGGCAAATAAGCCAAAATCAAGATTATAACAATAAAATACGATACCTTATGAAACGAAAGCTTTTACACCTTTTTGCCGTTTGTATGGCAATAGTTACGGCAATTCCTATTGCCAATGCTGCAGCGAGCGATTACAAAATCAACGCTCCCACTAAAAACTGGACTACAACATTTACAACACCCAATCCAAATTCTCGCCAACCAACCGTTTCGGCTGATGGTCAGTTATTTGTGCTCTCAGATGCAGACAAGTATTTGGGAACATTAGCTGCCACATATCGTATAAATTCTTCTGGGTCACAATTAGTCAATTTAGGCATGACTTATACTGGTAGTGCGAATGCTTTTGATGACAGTGGGAACTACATTTTCCACGGAGCAGGGTCAGGTGGTCCAGCACAAAGCCCCACAACGAATCCTCCTACAAAGTATATCGTCCGTACTTTTGACAAAACAAACATGACCGACAATAGCGTATTCCCTAATTATAAAGGCATAGATATGTCTACACATAATCCTGGTCGAATAGGTTTATATTGCGATGCTACTGGCAATGTATATGGAGGCACTGGCTATCTTTGGTTTGCTCAAACTGGAACAAATACTAAAATTACTGCTATTACAATTTCAAGTGGGACAGCCACAGGCAAAAAAGATTTTGATACAGGAATTGTTTCAGGTGGAGGTAATGACAACTATCTTAATTTCTACGACACATCCGACAAAACAGCAATGAAATGTATATTACAAGTGCGTGGTGTGGGTATTTATGATGTAACATTAAATCACACTGCAGGAACAGTTACTTCTGTAAAAGAGATCCCATGTACTGCTAATGAGGAATTCAATAGTCTTGGCGCTCATATTTTTATGTTACGTGGTCGAAAACTTTTATGTCGAAACACTCGTAGATTAGGGTCTACTGGCACCCAAAGAAACTGTTATTCTGAATTTGAAATTTTAGATATTACCGACAGTTACACTAACCCTACTAAAATTGCAACTCTTGACCACATGCCTGGAAAATATACCGATTATAATACTTATGATGGGCATAATACAGGTTCTTTTGTTGTATCACATAAAGTTTCTGACAATGAAGTGACACTTTATGCATATGTTGCTGGGGCTGGTTGTTCTTCTTACAAAATCACTGCATCAGCAATCACGGCTCCTGTTTCAAACTTAAAAGCAGAGATTGTAAGTGGCACTGCCAATGAAGTGAAAGTTTCATGGGGTGCTCCTTCACAAGGTAAAGCAACAAAATATGCTATAAGCTATTCTATCAATGGAGGTGCATGGTCGGCTGACGAGGAATTAACTGCAACTTCTAAAACTTACTCAAACCAAGCCGATGCTACATATAAATTTAGAGTTCGTGCATACTTTGGTGGCTCTAGCACATGGGGCGCATATACCGAAACAAATAGTGTAACAGTTGTTAACTACAACAAACCTGTAACAAACCTTCATGTTCAAACAAATGCTGACGAACCTTATAAGGCAGTTTTAAGTTGGGATTTACCAGCCGAAGGTACTCCTTCAAAATATGCAGTAAGTTACTCTACTAATGGTGGATCTACTTGGTCAACAGCCGTAGAAACTACCGATAAGACAAAAACATTAACAGATCTTGCACCTGGTCAATATATATTCAAGGTAACTCCATACTATTCAATGTCGTGGGGTGTAGATGAAACGGTAAGTGCAACCGTTTATGGTGTTACCGAACCTGTTTCAAATGTAGATGTTGCATACGTTGGCAACACTGGCAATAGCATTGTTGTTTCTTGGGGAGCTCCTAATGCAACTGTAGTTCCTAACAAATATCAAGTTTGTTATTCAACCGATGAAGGAGCTTCTTGGTCAACCCCAGTTGAAACAGCTGATTTGACTTATACCTTCTCGGACCTCGCCGAAGGCAAATACACCTTTAAGGTTACACCTCTTTACAATGGTCTCCCTGGTAACGATACTCAATCGGGAGTCATTGAAGTTATTAAAACTGGGCTCTCATTCACTACTACTAAACTTTGGGAAGTACAAGGAGCTCTAACGAATTCTGAGGGAGGATTCATTACACCAATGGTAGCTGTATCAAATAACAATATGTATGTAGCTGCACCTACAGCATATGGGTCAATCTCATATGTTAGTGAAGGTTTAGGACGAAGCCCTGAATCATGGCCTAATTTCCCATCAGGTTATGACCCTGGAAACTATGGTTTTGGTATGGACAATGATGAAGCAGGTAATATTGTCGTAAAAACAGGAAACTATTATGGTTCTGCAGCGACCCAACTCACAATCTATCCAGCTGGAGCTACAAGTAATGCTGGCAAAAAGGAAATCACTCTATCAGGAGATTATCTTCCTGGTGGACGTGCCGACTTTATCACAGCACAAGGTAACTTATTATCAGATGAAGGTGGTTATGTGTGGATAGTTCCAAATGACAAAGAAATAATTAAGCGAATTAAAATTGTGAATGGTAAGCTCGCTGGAGTTGATTCTTGGACTCAAACTTTTGCAGCAACAACCAACCAAAACCAAATTATTGCTCGTCCTCTTCCTGATGGTCGATTATATATTCAACATAGAGGTAACGAATATAAAATTATAAATTTGCCTGCACCCGGCACCGAGATTACCTCTAATATGATTGAACGAATTCCCACTACTGGAACAGTCAATCCTTATGGTATGGTTAGCTCAGATATGTTTATGTTACAAGGCAACATATTCCATGTTAGAAATGATGGTGCTAAAAATCAAAGTATTGGTATTGTTATTAAAAACTTAACCGAAAAAGACAAAGAGGGTAACGGTGATGCTGCTTACACTCCATTTAATGGAATAGACACTAAAGGAAACGAAAATGGAGCCTCTGGTTCAAATGGTTATGGTTCATTTGTTCGTGCCGTAAAAGTCGATGATTACAACTACGATGTATATAGCTATTCTCCAGGCCATGGCGTAACAGTGTATCGTGTAAGTGCAAAATACACTTATGTTAAGACTGATGAGCTTACTTCGCTTACATATAAATATGTTCAAGACTCCGAAAATAATACCCTTGTTCAAAATATTGAATTGGCATGGGTAGCACCTGATGAAGCAACTCCATCAAGCTATAAGATTTATCGCAACGGTTCGCTTATTAAAACGGTAGATGGTTCTACTCTCACATATACCGATAAGGGTGTGACACAAAACTATACTTACAAAGTAGTTCCTATCTTTATCGGAGCTAACGAAAATGCTTCACTTGGTCTTGAAGTTACTACTACCGAGGTAAAAGATGTGCTTTATGCTCCTGAAATTACTGAGGTGCGTAACTATGATGGCTACTCAATCGTGGAAATCTTCTGGCAAATGCCAAGCTATAACAAAACTAAGCCAGTTTATTATAACATTTATCGCAATGGTGTGTTGCTCGAAACTGGCATGACTCAATATAACTATATTGATGACCAATTACCTAAAATTTCTGATAAAGTAGAATACACCTACACCGTTGAGGCTGTATATGGCGCTACTCAAAATAATGCTACTCGCACAAGCGAAGAGGAAACTGTACTCGTAGCTGCTCGCGATTGGTCTTTATCGGGCTATCAACTTCAAGAGGTTTATAATATCCCTATCTCTCCTGTGATTGGCAATCTACCTAACAACTTTACAAACGAGGAATATTATCGTCAAGGTCATTTCTATAATGGAAGTTGGTATATCGCACAACTTAGCGACCAACTCAGTCGCAAAGACCAAGGAGTCTCAGGTGGTGCCGTAAATCAATCGGGTATTGAAGGTGCTACTGGTGGTGTAGTTTCAATCAAGGCTACTGAAGAGGCTGATATACATATGGGCTTCTCTGATAAGGTGCTCAGTTCTGAAGAATTTGCATCGGTAGGTCTTGCAATGGACGACAAAGGTGTAATCTTTATGCGCCACAACAACATTTCTAAATTGGAAGCTACTGTTCCAACAGGCTCTAATTGGGTAAGTTGGTTATATGATGCTTTCGATCGTCGTATTACAGAGGGTGCTCTTTATGTTCCTGATGCTAATGGTAATTATTCATCTGACCCAACTCATATTCTAGATCTTTCTGCATTGTGGCTCGATAATCGTTGGATTGATGATATGTATTTTACTGGCGCTGCTAGCAATGGACAAGTTAAAGGTCGTAGCGACTACTTTTATATGTATGGCGATGTAATGAGCACCGAAGGTGGATTCCTACTTATCTCTCCATCTTGGACGCGCACAATCTTCAAAGTGAAAGTTGCAAACGGAGAATATGTAAACCACGAAACTCATGAAATCAACGAATATCAAGATAAAAATGGCATGGTTGACGTAACGGTTGGTACAGGAAACTATGGTTTCAAGCTTGATGGTCGTAATGCATGGATTGCTCAATTACGCTCAAGTGGTTACTTCGGTATCCACGGCGAAGAGGACAACCACGAAGAGGGACATGAGCACACTACTCACGCAATCTTCGTTGCCGAAAGCCGTATTAACAACACTGGTGGTACTTCAATTGTGGCATTTAATTCAGCAGAAGGTGCTAACGATGGTGAAACATTCTTGATTACTCCATCAAGTATGTATTCTCGTAACTATGGTGACTTTATCGTTACTCGTGGTACAAAAGCTAAACCTACCGATCCTGCATCAGAAGCTAAGTTTATGCCTCCAATGCCAGTAGCACAAATCAAGCAAACTAATATTAACACCAACGTTAATACTAATGCAAGTGGTAACTGGTTCCATGCCGAAGTAGGCACATACGTAGGAACATCGGGTAAAGAGGAAGAATGTGTATATATTTATCAATATGTGCCAGGTGTGCGTTTTGCTAAATATCGTCTGGTTTCTGACCTAAGTTTACCAGTTGTAACTCCTACATTGGAAATCAAAACTGCTTATAATGATAACGGTACCGATATTACTCACTTTGATGGTATAGTGAAATGGGAACGACCACAAGGATTTGGTATTACTAATACTGATGAAGCAAGTGTGTGGATTAAATCTTACACAGTTGAGTTAGTTGATGCAATGGGCAATGTAGTTGAAACAGTTGAGGTTAAATCTGATATTGAAGATGAAAATGGCAAATGTGAATTTGACTATTTTGAGTATTTAGCTGGATTAGGCAAATCAACAAGCGATTGTGAACTCGATTACCAAACATACACTGCTCGTGTAGCCGTAAATTACGAGTTGAAAAATGGTGATATACAACAATCATCATTCAACTATGCATCGGCAAGCAATAACTATGATGCAGCTCCTGCAACAAGTCTCAGTAAGTGGATGTTTAAAGGAGACGGAACGCTAAAAGATTATGTGTGGGAAGAGCAAGATGGAGAATGGGTCATTGTAGAAAAACCTGTTGATGTTTATCGTGTGGAACTTGATTTTAACAAACCCGATAATAATATAACTGATGAACCTGTATCATATTACACAATTAAGGCATATGTAAATGATAAAAAAGATGTTATTCAAATCAAAGATTTCCATTTGCATAAAGGTGTAGAAACTGTTAATGGTGTTAATCAAGCAATTCTAGACCGTGACGAAAAGGGCAATGTAATACCAACAAGTCAAATTCCTGGTGATTACGACTTTGATACAAATAAGGCTCCATACTATAGAATAGGAGATAAGTACGGCTCTATCGTAAATGGACAATCAGTTCAAAAATCGGTATTAACATGGCATCACAAAGTTCCAAAAGGTTATTATACTGGAGGTGTTGCTACAGTAGCTGAAGGTGATGAAGAGGCGGAAGAAATCATTATCACTGATGAACCTATTAAATGGACTTTTGTGGTAGAGGCTCACTATGCTGCGTCTAACCGTAGTATTACAAAGATTGAAGAAGCACAATTTGAAACAGCACCAGAAAATGAAGAATTCATTCAAACAAGTATTGAGGTTGTAGGCGATAATGCATCTGCATTGAAGATTTATCCTATCCCAGCAACAACAT
The DNA here is from genome assembly GCA_017559355.1 of Muribaculaceae bacterium. Taxonomy (GTDB): domain Bacteria; phylum Bacteroidota; class Bacteroidia; order Bacteroidales; family Muribaculaceae; genus RGIG4079. The sequence continues at coordinate 2,157 of JAFYSL010000002.1, read as the reverse complement.
CAATCACTGTGAAAGCTCCTGAAGCGATTAACTCAATTGTAGTTTACAACGAAGCGGGAGTTGAGGTGATAAACGAAATGGGCAATGGCGAAAACATTGCTACAGTAAACGTTGAAAACCTCGCTACTGGATTCTACTTCGTAAAGGTAAACAACTATGAACCTGTGAAGATTGCTAAAAAGTAAACATTCACAAATCTATAAATAAATAGGCTGTGTATCACGATACACAGCCTATTGTGTGTTTAGCAGAGAGGCTGAATGGTTTTCGCATCAATGGTTTTGTATAGAAAGATGGAATGATTATATTGAACCAATCCGAAAGGATTGATTAGTATGTAGCCGAGGTATTGACTCGAAGAGGAAATGCTCGGTCATGAATAAGCAAAGGTGTTGAATCGGGGAGATGTATTTTTATAGGCAGTTGTGGATTAGTGCGAAAAGTATTAAATTTGTAGAGTGAAATGCGAGGGTATGGTTCTCGCTATATTGATGGAAAAATTAACACAAAGAATATAGATGATAACAGTAGAAGGATTGACTGTCGAATTTGGTGGTACGACGTTATTTAAGGATATTTCGTTTCAAATCAATGAGGGTGATCGCATTGCCCTTATGGGTAAGAATGGCGCAGGGAAGAGTACCTTGTTGAAAATTCTTGCTGGGGTGCGTAATGCGTCTCGTGGTACGGTTTCAGTGCCCAAGGAGTGCGTGGTGGCATATCTCCCACAGCATTTGATGACTGAAGATGGTCGCACAGTGCGTGAGGAGGCTTCACAAGCATTTGCTCATTTGATGGAAACCGAAGCTGAGATAAATAACATCAATGACCAACTTGCTACTCGCACCGACTATGAAAGTGACGAGTATATGGCGCTTATCGAACGTGTAAGCGAGTTGAGTGAAAAATTCTACGCTATCGATATGACTCACTTCGATGAAGATGTAGAGAAAACATTGTTGGGTTTAGGATTCAAACGTACTGACCTTGATCGTCCTACATCAGAATTTAGTGGGGGTTGGAGAATGCGTATTGAGTTGGCTAAATTGTTGCTCAAAAATCCCGATGTATTGCTTCTCGATGAGCCTACCAATCACCTCGATATCGAAAGTATTCTTTGGCTTGAAGATTTTATAAAAACATCGTCTAAAGCAGTAGTGGTAATCAGTCACGACCGCCGATTTGTAGATGCTATCACAACTCGTACAATTGAGGTTACAATGGGCCGTATCTATGACTATAAGGCTTCATATAGTCACTATCTCGAATTGCGTAAGGAACGTCGTGAACAGCAACAAAAGCAATATGAAGAGCAACAAAAGATGATTCAAGAAACCAAAGATTTCATTGAACGTTTCAAAGGTACATATTCAAAGACATTGCAAGTGCAAAGCCGTGTGAAGATGCTTGAAAAACTTGAAATCATTGAGGTTGACGAAGAAGATACATCGGCATTGCGTCTGAAATTCCCACCTTCACCACGTAGTGGCTCTTATCCAGTGCAAGCTGATGGAGTGGGTAAGGCATTTGGCGACAAACGAGTGTTTGCCAATGCGTCGTTTATGATTGAACGTGGCGATAAAGTGGCATTTGTGGGCCGAAATGGTGAGGGTAAATCAACTCTTGTGAAGTGTATCATGAACGAACTTGACCATGAAGGAACACTTACGCTAGGACACAATGTGCAAGTGGCATATTTTGCTCAAAATCAAGCTTCGTTGCTTGACGAAAATCTCACCGTATTCCAAACTATTGACGATATTGCCAAAGGCGATGTGAGATTGAAAATTCGTGATATGTTGGGCGCATTTATGTTTGGTGGTCCCGAAGAGAGCACCAAGAAGGTAAAAGTGTTGTCGGGTGGTGAGCGAACTCGATTGGCAATTCTTAAATTGTTGCTCGAACCAGTGAATTTGCTTATTCTCGACGAACCTACCAATCACCTTGACCTCAAAACAAAGGATATTCTCAAGCAAGCGTTGCAAGATTACGATGGTACGTTAATTCTTGTGAGTCACGACCGTGATTTCCTTGATGGCTTGGTGACAAAGGTATATGAATTTGGCGATGGACGTGTGCGTGAACACCTTTGTGGTATCAATGAATTCCTCGAAAATAAACGCCTCGCAAATCTTCAAGATATTGAGAGAAAATAAC